>CAZQTT010000168.1:0-1506 GCA_964596255.1 uncultured archaeon | reverse complement strand
GCAAAAGAGAAATTCAATCTCTCAACATAACAAAATTAAAATGTTAACCTACTAGAGTTGTGCCCGCCACGATTAGGATGGAACCCATGACCAAAATTTTAGTTACTTTTTCCAGTTTCTGGAGGTAAACATAAGACAGAATTACTACAAAAAGTGGACTGAGACTGCGGAAGGGCATCATTACTACTACTCTGGAAACGTCAAGAGACAGGTAGAATAAGCCCATGGTAATGGAGCTGAAAATTCCTGCTCCCATGTACAGTTTTTTCTCATTGGCCCTAAAGGGTTCAAGGGGAGACATTCCCTTCCACTGAAAATATGCATTCAAGGCAATCAGCGCCACTGTAAACTTAACGGCCAATCCTACCGCAACGGGTGTACCTTCCAGAAGACCTACCTTGGCTATGGGTCTGGCCACTCCAGAGAAGAACATGGCTCCCAGAGGTATCAAAAGGTTAAAAGATGGCCTGAACTTGAAATCTCCTGTGTTATTGGATTCAATTTCTCTGCTCACCAGAACTACCCCTATAGAGAGAAGTACAATTCCCGTGAAATGACCCAGTGTTATGGTCTCACTAAGAGCAAATAAAGCTACCAGGGAGGCAATTAGCAGATCAGCTCTTAGAACTGGATTTACTCTGGATATCCCTATTCTTTTTGTTCCGCTATAAACTAGGATGCGAACCAGGAAGGACGCCAGCAAACCAGCAGCCCCGAACGCCATGAAGGATTTGAGGCTCAAGCCGAAATGTGGAAAATAAAGGATGATGGATAAGGGCAAGTATATCAGGACGTTGACCCCCAGAGTTACCATTGCGGCGTCGAGAGGGTTTCCTTTAACCATTGATTTCCTGACAAAGAAAGTGAGGCCGATGGCTGAGGTTAAGGCTCCTGTAGTTGCCAACAGCGCTCCAAGAATACCTGGTGAAAGTATTGATACCACCCCGTGTAAACAGTAGATCAGTCATTTAACTCACTACAGCCCTTTTGCTGGAATAAAAAAGTTTGTGAGAGCATTCCCACATCCTGAAGAATTTCTTCTCACTACTTCTTCAATACTACATAGTATTCTGAAAAAGCCCCGGACGTAAAAAGGGTTCAACCATTTGAGCCGGTTGGAGAGGTGTCACCCCCCGGGACTCCAGACCATTAGGTGCGCCTGAAATATTCCTCGGAGGTTATCAATCTTCGATTTAACTTTCCTTTTGCTTAATGAACATATGGGGGTTATCTACTAAAACTATTGTGAATCAGCATGCACCTAGCATGCGGGATGTAAAAAATCACCTTAAAAACGCCTTCTAATTGCCTTCTGATCAGAATAGGTGTTTCCCCTTTCAACCATTATCTTGACTAAAGTGCTCTCAAGTCTAAAAGTGTGAGGAACTGCCGTGCTGTAGTGACAGTAGCTTAATAATTTTTATACCTTATATATTGAAAGACTTTAGATAAGATTTATATACGATTATAATCACATAAAGTAAAAAAGGGGGATTGGAGGGATGA
>CAZQTT010000167.1:0-1514 GCA_964596255.1 uncultured archaeon | reverse complement strand
AACTCCTGTTACCAGCCATATATTACACTTTTTCGTTTCATTTTAATTGGTTGAAAATTGAGATTATGATAATTTAATTTAAAATCTGAAGATTTCTGCTAAACAAGTGTTAAGAATACAATAACCTAGTTTAGGATTGAGACCGAAAGATGAATCATGGATTTCGAAAGTGAGGTTGAGAAGTTTGCCAGGAAGGCTGAGGATAGGCTTGGAGACAGGCTTGTCTATCTGGTCCTCTACGGTTCGGTTTCCCGGGGGGAGGCGCATGATGAGAGCGATGTAGATCTGTTCGCTGTGGTAAGAGATGATAGGGCAAAAGAGGATTTATTCGATATAGCAGCTGATTTCCTGAAAAGAGGTGTGCTTTTCAGCCTCATAGTAAGCGCTCAAGACAAAGTCGATGAGGATGAGTTCCTGGATGAGGTTACAAGAGAGGGGGAAGTATTGTATGGAAGCATCGAAAAGTTCAGAGAAAGAGCTTAATCTGGCAGATGAGTTTCTCGAGGATGCCGAAATCCTCTACGGGATGGGTTCCCTAAGATTTGCGGAGTCAAGACTCTACTACTCGATTTTCCATGCAGCCCGTGCCCTGCTGCTTGAAATGGGAATGAAAGCGAAAATTACATAAGCCTTTCTGTTCTGAGTTCAGAGAACTAAATTCATATTATTCTTATCGGTATGCCAGTATGCAGAAGTAAAAAATTTAAATTTAAAGAAAGCGTATAGTTAATTATGGGAAAAACGATTATAGCAGTATTCGAAAACGGTGTATTCAAACCTCTGGAGAAGGTGGACTTACCTGAGAACAAGCATGTGCATCTGATGGTCATACCAGAGGAGGATGCAAGACTGCTGAGAACACAGAAAGAAGAACTATCAAGCATAGTTGGCATTGGAGAAAGTGGGTCCAGCAATGCCTCACAAAAACATGACCAATACATATATGGAGGATAGGTCCTTTGTCCCGTATATTTGTGGATACCGGTGCCTGGTACGCACTCATAGATAAGAGTGATGCAACCACAACGCAGCAGTCGAATTCAAAAACTCTCTGGCCCATCCCTTGGTAACAAGTAACTACATCATTGACGAGACAATAACCCTTGCCAGAATGAATTTAGGGCATAGCGCCAGTGTAAAAATTGGGCAAAAGCTTTGGAGTGAAACAATAGCCAATCTCGTTCGTGTAACACCGCAGGATGAGGAGAACGCATGGGAGATATTTGTGAAATATCAAGATAAAACTTTTAGCTTTACTGATTGTACAAGCTTCGCTTTGATGGAACGGGTGGGAATTATTGAAGTATTTTCATTTGATAGTCACTTCACCCAATACGGTGATCTCGTCGTACTTCCAACCAAATCAAACAGAAGTTACTAACACATCAATTTTTTTATCAGCAGTTTCCGGCAAGAGAATCACCTCTTACTAACGTTACCTTTAACTATTATTCTATTTTCAGTAGTTCGTAAAGTATTTTATGTTTTTGGCTTAGAAAAGTCCTTTAGCATTG
>CAZQTT010000166.1:0-1702 GCA_964596255.1 uncultured archaeon | reverse complement strand
ACAGGATTCTTTTCAATGCTCAATTGCTTTATAATTAATCTACACAATTTTTTTTTACTGAGAAACGGCTGCGAATCCCACAGAGTCATTTCACAATTATTAGCGTCTAATAGCCTTACTTAACGTTAATACTGTTAAAACTGCTACCACACCTGTGATTAACCCAAACCCTGGTATTACTCCATATTGTATTAACTCAATCAAAGCTTTTGAAACTACCATGATTATAACTAAAACTGTATACAAATCACTTCCTGATGCTTTCACTGTAATTGGTATTTTCAAATCACTTTCTACTTTACCATTTAATTTGAATTTTTGAGTTATTGTTTTACTTTCATTTGAATTTAAATCACCAATATACAATCCTTTTTTTTCCTCCACTGCATTTAAAACCATTGTTCTTTGTAAAACGTCTGGCGTCTCCATTTGAACATATATATCCCTTATAGGATTTTCTCCAACATTTTCAAGAGTTATGTTAACTATAAGCTCTTTTGTGGCTTTATCAACGTCCAAATGGTATACAAATTTCAGTGGTTTAATTTTGGAGATTACACCCTCGTGTTGCTGGGCTGGAATTGGAGTTATGTTAGTTATAGGCGTTTCTGAGGGCATGGTAACTGTTTCTGAGGGTAATGCAGTAGCTGTGAGTTCAATTTCTTCATATTTCACATTAATAATTTTAGATGCAGTATTCCCAGCGAAGTCTTTAGCTTCAATTTTAAATGTATTCCATCCTTTTTCTAATTGCATTTCTTGTTCAAATTTAACTTCCACATCCTTCTCTTCCTCAGTTAGAGGACGTATCACTTCTTTTTGTATATGCAAACTTTTAATTCCAATGTTATCCTTTGCAACACCGTTTATCTTCACATAAGGCTCATAAACAATCTCACCATCAGTTGGTGAGTAAATTACTATTTCAGGAGCTATAACATCCTCAAGAACGTTTATTTCCCCGTTAATTATACTTTGACTTTCAGAATTTTCAACTCCTATAACAACACCTAAGTAGTATTCTCCTACCTCAGCATCCTTCGGAATATTTATCTTGCAGACAACAGAGACTTTCTCTCCAGGTGGAACATCAAAGTTGTTTTTATCAAAACTAATATATTCTGGAGATATATATCTTTTAGATGCATGCATTCCTTGCAACATTACATTCTTCAGAGATGTACGCCCTGTGGTTTCTTCAATGACGATTTCGAAGGTAACTGTAGAACCTTGGTTAGCATCAGTTTTGAATTCTTTAGGACTAACTAATAACTCCGGCTCATGAGACCTTGGTACTTTTTTCTCTGCTTTATTTAGCCACTCTTCTACGTTATCAAGCTTCTTATCTGCCCTCTGGTAATCGCCTTCCTTGTAGTAGTTCTCTCCAGCAGAAAGGTTCTGTTGAGCATGGTCAAGGCACTTCTCCAGCTCTCCGATATTGGGTTTACCCGAATACTTATTAAGGATAGAAGTCAAGTTGTTGTATTCTTTTTTCATTGAGTTTATGTCTTTTTCGAACTCATCGTAATCTGCTACGAGTACCACCAGAGGTGGTAAACAATTCTCCACCGCATCCTGCACATCAAAATGAATAAACTTAACCTCTTCTAACCTGTTTGAAGGTTCGGGCACTTTCCCTTCTATGGCGCAATTGATTTTATCCAAACCACATTCAGTCCCTGAACACCCCGTCCAATCGCTC
>CAZQTT010000165.1:0-1710 GCA_964596255.1 uncultured archaeon | reverse complement strand
AGTATAATGCACTAAATCTATAGGAATTGGTGCAGTATAGTGCAATACCTATATAAAGGAAGAGTTACTCAATTATATCCTCAAGCACAACTTGTAAGTTCCTCTTAGACATAGACTACCTCTTTTAATACGTATGGTCTCAGTCTAGGCTTTAAAGCAGTTTTACTCACCAGGTCAACCCTCAGATCAAGGAGCTCCTCAAGGTAGAACTTCAGGTCCATGTAATTATCAAAGGTCTTGTTGCCTTCCCTGAAATCCACAAGAATATCCACATCACTACCCCCTTCCTGTTCTTCCCTTACTGAAGGCTTTGGGACATAATTTTCATCCAAAAGAACCTCATTTTCGCTTCACACAAAATATATTAACTCTGGTTTTGATACAAATATTAACAATATTAACATGTTAACAATATCAATATATCAAGATTGAATAAGAGAGGTGAATGAACATGGGGAAGGAATTATCAAGATTAGCTAAATTCGTAGGCCTCTTAAAAGAGTATAATATCCTGAGTTTTGACATTGATTCATTTGAGAGTAGGCTTAAATTACAGAAATACGTGTATTTAGCTGGAACTTTATTTGGAATGGAGCTTAACTATCCATTTAATCTCTATATCAGAGGCCCTTATTCCCCCAAATTGGCCGATGATTACTATAAGTTAAATAGTTTCAAGGGGGATCTAAGCAATGCCTCCTATAATACAGATAAATTTAAGAAATTCAAGGATTTTGTCAGCGGTAGAACTCCAAAAGAGTTAGAAGTTATTGCAACCATCCTCTATCTGTGGAAGACCAATGAACGCCTTTTAGAGACAGGAACTTATTCTGAAGAAAAGATCAACAAGCTTATTGTTGAAAAAGTGCGCGACCTAAAAGACATTAAAAAAGATTTTATCGAGGAAAAGCTTAATGAGTTACAAGAACTTAGAAACTGGGCTTGATATTAAGTTTTCTTCTTTTTCCCTCACTTCTTAACTCCTTTTCTAATTCAAGCAATGAGAGTGAATTGGTTAAAATACTGTCAAAAGTGAATAAATATACAGAATCTGTGTCGCACAAGGCTTGAGCGAATATAACAGCATCAGTAGGTCCCAGATAGTCATCGGCATGAAAACATTTAGGTATTATGTTTAAAGCCTCTTGAGACGGTGGCTGAATATCAGCTTCCAGCCTATCAATTAACTCAAGTAATTCTTTATAGGTATCAAATTGAGCGCCTCTATTTCTTAACTCGCTCACAACCTCTCCTATTGCTATCTTCGGAACAATAACTTTGATTTGAGGGTTACTGAGACCGAATATAGCACCAAAGAGCCCTCTGGCTATAAAAGTCTGGTCTTTTTCTTCAAACAAATAAGATATTATATGATCAGTATCGATATAATACGTCTGTTCACCATTCCTTGGTTTACCCTTCTTCCCTTTCTTCTTTCCCTTCTTTGGCACGAATAGGGTAGAAAATAATGATATAAAAAGTTTTTAGTAATATGAAAGTCTTGGATAAGCATATCTGCTCTCGAAAGCTATCTGTGAGAATATAATAGGAAATAAATAACCAACCATTACTTTCACTCCATTAAAAAACCTTATCAGAATTATTCTACACCTACGAAAAAAGGTTATTGAAACAAAAAATAACGAAAGGAGATCAAATGTCAGATGAAATTCTTAAGTATGTAGTCTCAAGATTAAATGAAAGAACAGA
>CAZQTT010000164.1:0-1723 GCA_964596255.1 uncultured archaeon | reverse complement strand
GTATGTGTTCATACCTCTTCAATATTAATCTTTTTCTATATCCATAATCCATGCCGGCACAATCTAATTTTCCAGTGATAGATTGATTGGTGGACAAAATAGGTCTATCGAAAGTTTTTTAGCCTATCAGAACTAACTGATGGCTGTGAATAGTTATGGTTGCGATATGTACAAATCTTAACAACTTTCAATACCAGGACGAGATTTTTTCAATATTTGAGGGGTACTCAAATGATTTTGAGTACACTTCAGAAGGAGTTTTTCGGAGGGCAGTGCCACCTTTATGTCAGTGCGGCACTCAGATGGATCACAATGGTTACAACACCTACACTAAGAAGGGTTTGGGCAGTATCAAGGTAGGTAAGTATTTCTGTCCTTCCTGTGAGAAGTTATGTGAAGAGGACAAGGGTTTCTGGGAGGATCTCAATGATAGCTTCTTCAGTGTTTTAGGGGAGTTCTTCCAGCGTTTGAGAGCGCTTCACGTCTCTTTTGAGGGGATTTCCTGGGCGTTGGAACTCGTATTCCCTAGGGGCAAGGACACGGTGCACAGGGAGTTCAATCGGGCGGTTGAGGAGGCTGAAATCCCTCCAGCGGAAGATGTGGAGGTTGTGCACTATGATGAGCAGTTCCCCAAGAGGGGGAGGAGCCAGAAGTTCCGGCTAACCCTGCTGGACGGAAAAGGGCTGGTCATCGCAGAGGAGCTCCACAACAAGAAGGATCCGGAGACAATCAAGGAATTCTTGGGGAGGTACCTCAACCCCCGCAAGAAGACCTTTGTGGTGACAGACCTATACTCCAGCTACCCAGAGGTGTTTGAGGAGTTCTTTGGTGAACTGGTGCACCAGCTCTGCTTACTGCACCTGAACAAGCGGATATGTAAGGACTTCCCTAAAAAGCCAACTATCGAGCAACTCCTGACAATGTACCGTTTACTTAACACCTTCTATAACCGTGAGCAGGAGCTAGAGTTCCTCAAAGCTATGGTTGAGAAGGAGAGGGAAGTGAAGGACAATGGAAACTACAAAGACTGGCTGAAGAAGGCCAGGTCAGCTTTCAACTCCTTTGTCCACGAACTGAAACTCAAGCGGAGAAGGGAGAAAAGGAACCTGGAGCTAAGATCCTATAAGAGCTCACTGGAAGTGTTCAACCAACTGATGAATGAAATACACTCCTTTGGCAAGAAGGTGCGGAAGAGGCTCAGGAAGATAGAGAAGAACTGGGATCACTTCACCGCCTTCCACTTTGTGGAGGGAGCACCGGCCACCAACAACCTCATGGAGAACTACTACTCCACCTCCCTAAAAACGCACAGGAAGAAACAGTTCAGGACGGAAGAAGGATTGGAGAACCACATGAAACTCTCACAGTTAAAGAGAGCAGGCAAGCTGAACGGTAAGAGAACCCTGCTGGAAGTGTTCTCCAAATTTAAGCTCATAGATACAGGCTGAAGACAATTACACAACTTAACATAGGAGATGCCCAGCTTCAGCTACCTCCTTTTCAGCCTTTTTCGGACGAGAATAGGGTTTTTCAAAGGAACTGGATAGAATTTAGAGTTTTTAATTGCCAAATATTAGGCTAAAATAGATAATCAAATCTTGTAATACCATATCAGAAAGCAGAATAACCTCCAAAAATTAAAAAATCACTTGATTTTGAGATAGTGCCATCCATGCCTTAATGTGGTCAATAGGGATTAAATTCAAGCTCTTTAAAGATAAAT
>CAZQTT010000163.1:0-1833 GCA_964596255.1 uncultured archaeon | reverse complement strand
ATAGCCACCCCCAGGTTCTTTCCTGAGAAGAATCTTGTAGCTCAGGGACCTCATATCAATATTGTCTATTCGTTGGAATAAAAATCTTTGTCTAACATTCTAATATATATGGTATGTTAAACGGAACATCTCATCTGGCTCCATTTACCTCTAAACCATTCCATACTCTCTGATATGGAATACAGCTTCTCTTTCGTGTCAGGATTCTTCTTTTCTTTCAGAATAAAGACAGAGAATAAGTCAGAGACTCATGGTCTCTGGAGAAAACCTCCTCCATCTCCAGGGAGGCTTTCACAATCTTCTCGCGCTGTTGAGCATGAAAGATCGTATAACTATAAGATTCATCTTCCAGAGCATCATAAGCTCTTTACACTCGTTGCTCTTTGGCGTATGCTATAGCGAAATCTCAAAAGCGATGCCAGATCCCAAATTTTTCCCTCCTCCGCATAAGTTATTCCGCTGTTCCTGATAATATTCACCATCTCTTTAAAATTTTCCTGAAAAAATCCTGTATCATATAAAACCTCAAAACCCAGTACCATGGAAGCGAATAAGGGAGAAGGTCTTCTAAAGTTCTCCTCAGCATCCTTCTTTGACAAGGTCACAAGGTCGATCTTCACACCCTCAAGAAGATAATCAATCCTTACCTTACTTACTTTACTCTCCACATCCTCGTTTACGTCCTGAAATAACTAATAAATCGAGATCAGATCTTGAAGAACTCCTCTTTCTTCCTCTGGATCCGAATAAAACTAATGAAACCAAATCACTGCCCATTACACCTCTAATTTTATCCACCAAATCCTTCTTCACTTCAGTGTAACGCATACGCATTGTTTTCTTATGCGATAAATATTTATTTTTCTCTTAGGATGTTTCAAAAGCGTTTTTTCTTGAGAGCAAAGCTACAAAGTAACCGCAGATAGAGGAATTGTAGGAACAGGCTCTATTGAATTTTCGTATCTCTCTTATTTATTCTCTCCTTGAATATTGTATAGGCCTCGTCAACTCCGTATTTTTTCCTTCTTTCTGTTAATTCTTTCGTTGCATCCCCATAAGTGGGTCCTATGAGCTGGAGAAATCTAGTGTATTCTACCAGACTCATTTCCTTCTCCAGTATCTCCAAAGCTTTCTCTATAATCCTCTCATCTCTATATTCTATTCCCATAATTCTCCCTCTACAAAATCGATAGGGTTGATAACAATTATGTCTGTTTCCTTACTTATACATTTCGCACTCTCTAATATCCCCCCATCTGTGGTGATAAAATATTTTTACCTCCCCCAATTTTGCTGACGCTAACTGTAATGCATCTCCACCAGGCCATATTTTATCTCTAAAGTGCTGGCAATTTTCTTCACATTTTCATCCAGTCTTACAAATAATGAAGTGCCTCGTTTTATTAGCATTTTAACTCTCTCTCGCTTGCTTTTGTTACTTATATCTTCAATTTCAGCCAACAAAGCGTCTGACCCAACTACTTTTATATCTTCCCTATCAACATGTAATATAATCTCATAGAATGCTGCTGTTTCATCCCTAATCCTATCCTGTGTTTGGTCATCAAATGGTCTGCACCAAGTGCATGTATCCAAGTACACTGAAAACACCATAATACTACCTCACTAATCCTATAGCTTTTTTAAATACTAATACTAAATACTCACGTTTTATCAAAATCAACATCAAACCTGGTTGACATAAAAAACCCTCATTATATCCCCTACATCAGGCGAACTACTCAAATACATACTGTACAACAGCTTTTGGATAACCAGTACCATCTCCTTGGGCTGAGCCTTCGTAATGGGTAACATCCTGGTCCCAAAACC
>CAZQTT010000162.1:0-1850 GCA_964596255.1 uncultured archaeon | reverse complement strand
TACATCAAATACATCCTCAAAGTGCTTTACTTTCCCTTCTCCGTATTCTTTCTTGCCTCATCTCTCCAGCACCTCCCCCAGAACGCCAGCAATACCGATATTCTTCACCCACCTGTTCAACCATACATCGTGATAGGTCATAACCCTTGGAACACCTAAATGCTCCCCAATTTTCCATGCAGGAGGATAGCAAGAAATTGGTTCCCTCCACCACATCAAAATCCTTTTTCTTCCCTGCCTTGATCGCTTCCCTCATGAACGAAGCCCTCTCCACAAAAGAACCTGACTGACTATACCTCCTGCTCCTCCCCACTCTAAGCACCCTCATCCCCAGAATATTATCATCTCATTCGGTTCCTTCCTCCCTCGAAGTGATCACCGTCATCTCATGCTTCCTGACTAAATGCTTCGCTATGTGGAACGTCCTTGCTTCAGCCCCGCCCCTGATCTCCACTTTATCGCTGTGAGGAAAAGCTGAAATAATTCCGATACGCATCGTTCACCAACTAAATTTATAATATCTAATTAGACCTTCAACCTGCCTACTGCTGGATTATCAACCCAAGTAAAAAGAATTTCTGAAGATTGCTTTTTCTACGATCAATAATATTTAGTAATTTTACTGATTGATTACTATCTTTTCCATAACTTCTCTGCAGTTTTATAAAGGATGTTGTCTCCCCAAGTTCTCTTCTCCTTTATCATATCTCAATAAATTTCCAGCCTTCTTCTGTGGCGATTACGCTTTTCTCGCAGAGGTATTTTACCACAAAAACACTGAATACAGTTTTCTCAAAATTTTCAGTCAAATACCAGAAAGACTCATAGTCATCACAAACAAAATAATCTGCACCTAAACTCTTAGCAAGATCCAATGCTTCTGCCTCACCCTCATCCACATAAATTAAATGAGCCTCAATATCTCCTGCCTTTCTAACTTCTATTCCTCCCATTTGCAGGACCCTATTTGCTGCTTTCCCGTGAACATCCTCATAATTGGCCATTTCCCTGAGTTCTCCGTGGACTTTTTCAGGTACAAAAACATTAAAGGATTCTATAACTTTGTTCATTAAGTTTGCTGCTTCTAAAGAGATTAATGCAGAGGTATCAAACACTAAAACTAATTTAAGCATGGGAGGCTTCTTCAATACTTCTTTTAGCCCCTTCCACTACACCTCTAATCTTTTCTGCATCTTTAATGCCAATAAGCTCCACCATATCATCAAACTCTATTTTCCCTTCCATGTATTCCTCTGAAACCACTTTCATTATTTTATCCCTTGCGCTCTCGCTTCTCAAAGCCTTTATAATCACTTCTTTTATCCATTCTTCTCTAGTCAGGCCATGACGCAATGCGATACTGTCAAGTTCCTTAAGCAAATTCTCTCGTAGTCCAATTTCAATTGTTTTCTCCATAGTCTCACCTCCTGTAATATTCTTGAGTTTCATATATTAAACATTAATTGATGTAGCTCGGATGAAATGAGCTTAACAAAAGCCAAATCTCATTTTAATTCTCTCTCACCAGGTTTACCTTCAATACAGACTTCCCTGTACACTGTTTTCGGAACATAAACCTTGGAAAATACCTTCAATAACCCAAAACATTTGATTTCCGCCAGATGTATCAAAATCAAAGGACCAGCATTAGAAACTACTTCAACCATGTCCATGTCCATGTCCATGTCCATGTAATCCCCATTCTACATCCTGTTGGACTGCCTTCATCTGTCTCTCTGCAAGTGTTACAGCTTCCAGACCAACTAGCTTTATAGCTTCCTCACGGGTGATCAGTTTCTTTAGATACTTCTCAAGGACTGTTTCTTGACGGATTTTCTCGATACCTATCC
>CAZQTT010000161.1:0-1914 GCA_964596255.1 uncultured archaeon | reverse complement strand
TAGTATGTGTTGTAGGTGCTTTAGCCTTAGCAGGTTGTACAGAGGAACAAAAAAATCAGAACTCTCCAGAACAACAAACATTAGTTGTAGGAGGATACACAGACTTCAAAGAATGTGAAGAGATAAAGGCAAATGTCTTCGATACTTTTCTTGACATTGGTAAAACCAGTAGGCCACAATCAGGGACACTAATTGAATCATGGGAGGTCTCAGAAGATGGAAAAGAGTATACTTTTCACCTCAGTCATGATGTAGAGTTCCATGATGGGACAGAGTGGAACAGCACCACTACAAAATGGTTCTTTGAATGGTGTAAAGAAGGACCAAGATCAACAAGACTTGTCTTCCAGAAGATCGATAATGTAGAAACTGCAGGCGAATACACCATAAAAGTCCACCTCAAAGAGCAGTACGGTGCTTTCCTGAAAGATTTAACCTCCCCATGGAGGTCTGAAGTAATACCTCCAACCGCTGTCAAGCCCGAATGGAGTAAACAAGATGAAATAGTAGATTTCATTGGCACAGGTCCTTTCAAAGTTAAGGAATATGTGAAGGGACAAAAAGCAGTACTTGTCAGCGAGGACGAAGAAAAGGTGGACGAAATCATATTCAAGAGAATAGAAGATCCTCAATCAAGGGTATCAGCTTTAAGGTCTGGTGACGTTGACATAATTGGAGCTACTGAGCACCACGCCTCAGTACCCTATGAGTCGGTCCCTACCCTGAAAGATGATCCCAGTATCGTCGTTAAGAGGCATTCTTATGGAAGGGTGCAGACGCTGGAATTTAACTGTGTTGATGGCCCTGCAAAGGATATAAACGTGAGAAAATCCGTAAATTACGCAATTAACAGAGAAGATATGGTTGAAAAGCTGCTGGCAGGGGTAGCACCACCGATGTCAACCATACTACCCCCTAGATACCCCTTCGCCAAGTCACTTGAAGGAGAAGGATATCCATATGATCCGGCAAACTCGAAAGAGTTGCTTTCTGAGGCAGGCTGGGAAGATACCGATAACGATGGAATAAGGGAGAATAACGGTGAAGAGCTAGTCTTGGATTACGTGGTACCCAAGGGAGAGGCTAACGCTCGCTCCATAGCAGTGTTTGTTCAGAGTGAGCTCGAAGCGGTAGGTATAAAGGTAAATGTCCAGATAATGGAGAGAGGAGCTGCCAGTAAGGCTGAAGATGAAGGGAACTTCGACCTGTACCTTCACCATATGTATGGGATCCCCGGGCTTCCTGAGGGCCCACTCACTGGAATTTATTGGTCAGAGAACCCTGATCCAGGTGATAAGTGGAAATATCACAGTGAAGAGCTGGATAGCTTAATTGAGACAGCTCTTAGCACTGGAAAGGATGAGGATTTTGCAAAAGCTTATGAATTGTTGCAGGAAGAGCACGCATGTGTACCATTGTACGACATCGAGAAAATAGTGGCCCATAAAAAAGAGGTTAAAGGATTCGAGTTCAGTCCTTCCATCTACCGAGCTAACTTTGGTACAGTATATCTGGAAAAATGACTCGGCAGGGGTTATTAGATGGTTAGTGAGGTGGGGGCTTTCATTGCCAAAAGACTGCCTTGGGCAGTCCTGACAATCTTTCTTGCTTCCCTTCTCTCTTTCTCTCTTCTTTATTTTTCTCCCGGTAATTCTGCTGAAATGATTTTATCTGCGGAGATGGGGCATGAACCGACTCAAGAAGCAGTTCAGAGCTTTGTAAAGGATTTTGGGCTGGATGAGCCTTTTATATCTCAATATTTGGGGTGGGTGAGCAATATATTGCATGGCAGCTTTGGTACATCTCTGAGGACCGGAGATCCTGTTCTGGAGGAGTTTATGGCCAGGTTCCCTACAACATTTATCCTTGCTCTATCAGCCCTAAGTTTTGCACTGGTAATCGGGATATCTTTTG
>CAZQTT010000160.1:0-2000 GCA_964596255.1 uncultured archaeon | reverse complement strand
AATGTATATATTAAAAAGGTAAGACAATATGATGTGACCTCCTAGCTTGCAAATTCGCGGATTTACCATCAAAATGATGGGATTAACGCATACAAGGAGGAGGCCACTATGACAAGATTACACTATGTAGGGCTCGATGTCCACAAAGAAACGATGGATGTGGTTGTGTATCGAGAAGGTGAGCAGCATGCCTTTCTTGAGAGGACGATCCCGAATCGTGACAAAACGGTTAAGAAGTTATTTGGCAAGCTCTTGGAGGAAGGGTCAGTGATTGCCTGTTACGAGGCAGGATGTATGGGGTTTGGGTTACAGCGGTTATTGGAAGGGATGGGGGTGACGAGCATTGTGGTGGCCCCTGGGAAAGTACCGAGGCGATCTGGTGATCGGGTGAAGACGGACCGCCGTGATGCGAGGTGTCTTGCGCAGCAGTTACGGGCGGCGACGCTTGAGGCGATATATATCCCGAGTGGGGAAGATGAGGCAGTGCGGGATTATCTTCGGGCTCGGGAGGACGTGAGGCTTGAGCTGAAGAAAACGAAGCAACGGATACATAGGTTTCTCCTTCGTCATGGGTATGTATATGATAGCAGTCGTTACTGGACATTGCGACATGAGCGATGGCTTCGGGGACTTGAGTTTTACCGACCCATGCTGAAAGAGACCTTTGATGAGTACTACTTTATGATGAAGGGACTTACCGAGAAGCTTCGCATGATGGACAAGCGGATAGAGGAGATAGCGCTGAGTGAAGGGTATGCTGAAAGGGTACAGAGACTTCGTTGTTTTAAGGGGATTGGGTATCTGACGGCACTCAGTATTGTGTGTGAGGTGGGAGATTTCAGGCGGTTCGGACATGCTGAGGCATTCATGGCGTATCTGGGGCTGGTACCCCGGGAGTTTTCTAGTGGGGAGAAGCGGAGGCAGGGAGGTATTACGAAGAGTGGGAACACACATTTGAGGAATCTGCTGATAGAGTCGAGCTGGCACTATCGGTACAAGTCAGCACCCAGCCAGAGGCTTACTGAGAGGCGAGAGGGGCAGCCTGCTGAGCTCATTGCCTATGCGGACAAGGCGATGAGGAGGCTTCAGGGGAAGTTTTTTCGACTTGTCCTGAAGGGAAAGACGAAGCAGGCTGCCGTGACTGCGGTGGCACGGGAGTTGGCAGGTTTTGTCTGGGGAATGATGATTGGGCAAACAACATGAAAAGAGCTATAGGCTCAAGGAGGAAGTCTTTCAGGTAAAGAGATGGGTAGAGAAACGATGTCGGTAAAGGAGAATCCTCGCCGTAACTTTAAGGCAGCCCGAAGGCCTACGGCCTTTAGGTTGATCCTTGCACTAAGAAAGAGGCAGCTCCCGATGTACCAATTGTCATGCGGTAGCCAATCCGCGTATATCAGTCTGATCAATCGTCGTGAAACGTCTTCTCTACCCTTCCCTTTACCTGGAGGGTGAATTGAGAGGTATGTTTTAATGATGAAAAAACTAATTGACAGCGGTCACATCATATGAGTTACCAGCACAGAAACACTCTTACACCACGGTATATACAGAAAGTCATGAAAGATTTTTTAAACAAGACACTATCTTCAGAATATACCCCTCACAGCTTAAGACATTATTATGCCACCCGCTCTATCGAGGGCAAACATCAAAGCTATAGCTGTTCTGTTGGGCCATGCTGACCCATCTACCACTTTAAAAATGTATTTTCATATTTCAACGAAATATCTCAGGGAAGTTTTTGAGACTATGAATCCCTTTAGTAATATTACCTTGTCGGTTAAAGAAATGATGAAGAAACGCTATGAAGTAGTTGTAAACTTATAGATTATTTCTTGTACTGATTATCTGAAATAGCATCCGCTTATTAACATTGCAAGCAACTAATACTGCCTGTATGGGCCTTTTCCACCCCATTTGTCCATTTTGATTGATTTTTCAACTATCACTATGAAAATATTGCACGAGGATTGCCGTCAGCGAGTTTTTTCATGACACAT
>CAZQTT010000159.1:0-2000 GCA_964596255.1 uncultured archaeon | reverse complement strand
CTTCTCGATTCTCAACATCTTTTTTTTGCATCCTCTTTCCAGTTCCAGTTTTTATCTAATCAAAAAGCTTATAAGATTTATAACAAACAATTTGTTAGTGGGTAAGGCCAGAGCACCTGTGTACCTTGAGGTGCACTTTAGGTGTACTGGGTCCACTATTTGGTCCACTATATAGCTTTCAGTCTTTCTTGAGGCAGCACTTCTTGTACTTTTTACCCGAACCACAGGGGCAGGGGTCATTTCTCCCGAACCACAGGGGCAGGGGTCATTTCTCCCGAACCACAGGGGCAGGGGTCATTTCTCCCGATCTTTTCCTTCCTTAGGGGTTCCTCCTCTTGTACAGGATAGCTTATGGAGTGCAGGTGCTCAATATTCTTCCTTGAGAAATGATCCAAAGGGTCTTTAGTGTGTCTATCCGGCTCATCGTAAAAAATCCCGGTCGTCAACTCTTCGTGTATGTCCCGTAGGAGAAGGCTCTCTATTCTATCTTCTTCAATAGCCTTCTTTATTGCCGGTAATACTGAGGGGTCATCAAATGATAAAAGGTCTATAGAGACGAGTCCGGCAAAAGTAGCATCGCTGGTGGTGTTGAGTAACTTTACGAGGTGTTCTTTTACCTCACTCTCTAGTTCAGGGTTCTTTCTGGCAAATACAACCAGGGCTGATTCGGCTGTTCCTCTGGCAAAAGCTTCCAGGGTCTCGTCTTGAGAGAACTCTTTCAGTCTTTCTTTTATGCCTTCTCCAAAGGCGACCAAGAGGCTGGGCACATCTTCAGTGAGCCAGTCACGCAGTTCCTCGTTTTTATATCTCACCACATCCAGGAGAAGCTCAAGAGCCTCCTCTGTTTTTATAAGAGGCAATATGTGAATGGCGTGGAGAGGGGGTCAAGCATCCCCACGTATTCCCTGATACCAGTTTCTTCCATCCTGTATAAGCTTCTTCAGCCAGAATACTGCGTCTTTCCGTTTTGCTATCTCTAATGCAAGGGTTTGGTTTACGTAAAGCCCCAAGTCTATCATCAGCTCTATTAGCTCTTCTGTAGACATCAAAGGGAGTTGAGGTTTTACCCATTGCCAGTCTATCTCCCTCTCACCTTCTATTAGATCCGCGAGATCATCAATTTCCGCCATCATTTTACCTCACAAAAACATTTGAACCATAAAAGATTTTCATTTTCATCCCTGCCTATTCGTTTCCATCCAGTGGTTCTACTCGATCAGTAAATGGCAGATGACAAATACTTTATCTGACGTTTAATCAACTGTGATATGATGTCCAGTGGAGAGTGTTATCTCTGCAATCAGAAGTTCAGCAAGTCCGATATGGTGGAACATCTGAACTTGTGTATACCAAAAGAAAACAATGCAGGAAAGAGAGCTTTTCATGTTATGGTCGATGGTCTTTATCAACCGGAATACTGGATCAACATTATAATTTCTGTCGATGCGAAGTTGAATGAACTTGACGAATTCCTCAGAGATCTATGGCTGGAGTGTTGTGGTCATGCAAGTGAATTTACCATCATGGGAGAGGGCTACGGAAGTGACAATGACATCGTCCTCGCCGATCTGCTGAGTCCTGGAATGGAGTTATATCATACCTACGATTTTGGCTCACCTACAGAACTGAGGATCAAAGTTATTTCTGAGATAGAGTGGCCAGACGATTCCGAGATAATTCAAATCCTGGCAAGAAATGACGCCCCGACAGTATTTTGCGACTGTGATAAAGAAGCTACGTGGATCTGCGATGTGTGTTCCCTGGATGGTGGGGGATGGCTCTGCGATGAATGTGCTGAGGAGCATGAGTGTGGAGAAGATATGCTCTTACCTGTGGTCAACTCCCCTAGAGTAGGAGTTTGCGGATACGAAGGTTGAGGCGAACTGATAACCGGAATAAGATTTAACATACAAGCATTTAAGTATTCGATATCAGTTAGCCATCTAAAAAACAAAGAATTAAAGCTAAAGCTTATTCTCTCTCTCTTTCCTTGTATAATC
>CAZQTT010000158.1:0-2011 GCA_964596255.1 uncultured archaeon | reverse complement strand
ACACCCCCGTTAATCATTGAAAGAATACTCTTAAAAATTTAAAGGAAGAGTATTTTATATCATTCACTTACCATACAACTAAATAATTAAGCAAATTGAGAGAGAAAGCAATTAGAGCAATTAAAGGCTCAATATTCCAATCTGGTCCCCATGTTCTTCTCCACTGATCTGCGGTAAGCCAGGGCGGCCACTGCAACGTCTTGAACCGCCATTCCGGTGGAGTCGAAGACTGTTATCTCTTCGTCGTTTTCTCTCCCCGGTATCTTGCCAGCCACTATTTCCCCCAGCTCTCCATACACATCTTCCCTGGATATCTCACCCCTTAAGAGGGGGATGTTTATCTCTCCACTGTGGTAAGCCTGTTCCCTGGAGTCCACCACTATCCTGGCTCTCTTAAGGATGTCAGATTCCAGCTCCTGTTTACCCGGAGCGTCAGCACCAACTGCGTTTATGTGCGTGCCCTCCTCAATCCATTCGCTCTTTATGATGGGGTCTTTTACCGGTGTGGTAGTGGTTATAATATCTACACTGCAAGCCTCCTGAAGATCAACCCTCTTGATATCCGCGTCAACCTTGTTCTCCATTTCCTTGATGAACATGTCGCAGTGCTCTCCGCTTTTATCCGTTATCAGCACTTCATCCAGTTCAAAGAGTTGACTTATGGCTGATAGCTGGGTTCTGGATTGCCTGCCGCAACCAACTATCCCCAACACCCTGGAGTTCTTTCTGGCCAGATACCTGGTGGCTACTGCACTTCCTGCTCCCGTCCTGATGTCGGTGAGGTATGTGGCGTTCATCATGGCGAGAGGTTTTCCTGTGGCCGGGTCATTGAGCACGTATATCGCCAGCACCGTGGGGAGACCCTTTGAGGGATTTTGCGGGTGGGAGTTCACTATCTTCACTCCGGCTTCGTCCGTATCCGGTATATACGCCGGCATGGTCCTCAAATCGCCATTATACTTATCAAAATACAGATATGATTTGGAGGGCATTTGGACTCTACCCAGCCCATAATAGCGGAAAGCGCTCTCCACAGACTCTATAACCTCTCCCATCTCCAGCACTTGCTCTACATCATCTCCCTTAAGCCAAACGACTTTCATTGGTCAATCACTCCGGTAAAACTTACTCCCACTCCCCCCATCCCTATTTAAATATATTCGTTTAGGGTTTAGGGTTTAGGGTTTAGGGTTAAAGAGCTGGATGCCAATATAATTCCTAATGAACTTTAGAATCTGTCATTCCATATGGTGAGGGCCTCCCGGTTCAATTCCCTATCCCATCCATCAAAGAACCCGGAAAAAGCTTCGAAGTCAGAAAAGCTCCTGGCAATTCCCTTCAAGAATTCATCTACTCCTATTGATGAGCCATTGACCGCTGATCTCCGGTATAAGTTGAATAAGTCCTCCGCCCTGTTATATTCACCCTCTTTCAATCTGGTGATGTCCAGGAACACTATTCTGTTCTCCTCTTCGAGGTACATCATCTCGTAATCCAGCAAAGGATAAAAAACAATACCCTTCCGATTCAATTTTCCTAAAGCCTCGCAAACCAGAGTAATGATCTCTTCTTTTTGCTCTCTCCACTTCTTACCCCTGATGCTCGACACAGGAAGACCATCTACCCACTCCTGGATAAATAACCTGCCATCAGCGGATAAGGTGATGGGTTTAGCTGCCACACCCATTTCCCATGCCTTGAGACCCAAATCCCAGCGCTCCCTGAATAAAGGTCTCTTCTCTGCAGGAGGGAGGAGATTTAAAGCAAATCTCCTGGTATGTTTCTTGGTCGTTATCTCCATGCAGAAGACGTGGTACTCCATCCAGCAGGAAGCATGAGTGACCCTTACTTCTTCTAAATCCTTTATAGAAATTAGTTGTGAGAACAAGTCTTCCTCTTCACCAAAAAGTCTTTTTTCTATTTCACTCTTGGCCTGCTTCCCGCTCATCCATACCGAAGATGGTATTGACTCTAATCGCCCTGCATACTCTATAGTCCCTCTACCCATCTC
>CAZQTT010000157.1:0-2137 GCA_964596255.1 uncultured archaeon | reverse complement strand
TTGAAGTTCTACCATATCACCAGGGATGAGTTCCTATTATAACTTCTTTTCCAAATTTACTTTTAAGTATTTCCTGTAGCTCTTCCAGTTCAATAGGACAGTAAGAAGTGTTGACCGCTGCAGCCATGCACGTGCCTATGAAGATCTTGTCAAAGTCATTGTCCAAATTGTTTATTACTTCTTTTACCAGTTTCATCTTGGGCACAATTACTCCTGGGCAGTCTCCACAGGTGGTCATGCCCACTATCTCCACTTCTCCCTGATCTTCAAATTTGCCAGCATTCTCGCTCACCGCCTTAAAGCACTTTGCACAGGCTATACAGGATTTGTCTCTCACTTTTTCACAGCTCAGTATTACTACCCTTGTCTTCTCATCCTCAGCCATAATAATCCCTCCTTTCAATAATTTCTTAAGAAGTTTAGATTGTTATCTATTATAAGTATTTTGATTATAGTATTTTTAGTTCATTGGTTTTAAAAGGCATATACCATATCCTACATAAAAAAGAATCGAAAATGGAAATCAGGCTAAAGAGCCGATGAACATTGAGAGGTATATGGCACCCAAGGTCATGCTGGCCAGCTTGTACATGTACTTGGCTTTCTCCTTGCTGGGAGATAATGCGAATTTTATGGTTCTGTACAGGAAGTAAGAGGTAACCAGAAATGCTACTGCCAGATACACGGAGCTGAAAGAGGTTATCAGGTAGAGCAAAGAGACAAGGATCAACATGGATGCAGTGAAGCCCACTATAGCCCATGAAGCTCTCTCCATGCCCACTACTAGAGGAAGCATAGGAACCCCTGCGAATTTGTAGTCGTCCTCGTAATGTATGGAGAGATACCATATGTGGGCAGGTATCCACAGCAGTATTATGGTAGAAACGAGGATTCCTGCTGTCTCTATTTGGCCCGCCGCGGCAGTCCAGCCTGCCAGTGAAGGCATTGCACCTGCCACACCACCAAGCACTATAGAGTAGGGACTCATCCTCTTAAGAAGCACAGTATAGATTATTATGTCGAAGAAAAGGCCCAGCAAGAGCACTACAGCAAAAGCAAAGTTAATGTTAAGACCCAGTAGAAATCCAATACCGAACAGACTAAGGCCATAAACTGCACACTTTTTGGTGCTCAACCTACCGTCCGGGACTGGTCTTTTCTTTGTCCTGGTCATCAAGGAGTCTATATCTTTATCCAGCCACATGTTCAATGCTGTAGTCCCTGCTACAGCCAAAAAAACTGCTAAACAACTTTGGATGAAATGCAATGAGCTAAAAGAAGTGGTCGCTATACTGTAAGCAATTACGCATGTAACCATCAGTAGTATAGTTTGCTTTGGTTTTATGACATCAAGATATGACCGGATATCCATGTGAGTTAAGATATTGAATAAGTACTTCTAATTTTCGGTTTTTACCTCCCAACAAAATAATAGTCCATCACAAGCAACAGAAAAATAGTTCACTCATAACTTTGTTGATGGTGTTAACTTCCAAATAGAACAAGCAAAATGAACAGATCGAACCAGAAAGCGTTCTAAAGCCGCGAGGCATCACATCGGGATACCACATATTAAGATTAAGAGACATCCTTAGCTGAAACTTAAGTCTCCACTTGGACCTCAATCACTGAGAAATATACCAAGCAATTTTAGGGATTTTAATCGATTTTAATCTACAGTTTATGATACAATACAATAAAAAAGAGAAATAAAAGATTTACAGTGTCAAGTTTTACACGAACTCATCCTGATCAATGAATGGCTCTTCTATATCTACCATGGAGTTGACCATCAGTTCGACCAGTCCGCCATACATGATTCTGCTTTTGTCCCATAAGCCGTAGTGACTAATTGCATCTCTAACTCCACCTTTACAGTTAGAACACGGCATGCAGGCGTACTTATACGTTTCTGGAGACATGTCGTCCTGGAATGCTTCCATAATTTGCTTCACTTTCATTCTGGTTGATATCTTGTTCCTCCACTCGGGGAAGTTCATTGAAGGCTGAATAGCGAATCCACTCCCACCTCCGCAGCAGTAGTTGTAGACTCCGTTGGGACTCATCTCTCTATACTGAGGACAGATGGCGTTAATTATCTCCCTTTGAGGTTGTACGATACCCATCATCCTTACAA
>CAZQTT010000156.1:0-2144 GCA_964596255.1 uncultured archaeon | reverse complement strand
GATGTCCTCGAAGAATTCAAGTTTGGAGTTAAAAGAGGAGTTCTACCTGAAGTTGAGCTCGAACCCTCTTTCAAAGTTCTGAACCTCAATGAAAGTGAGGTTGAGCTTTATGAGAGCCTCAGAAGGAAACTTGGGAAGGGTGAGGCATCCAGTCTGGTAATCGCTAAGAACAGAGGTATGAAACTTCTTACAGATGATCTTGATGCCAGGAAAACCGCTAATATACTGGGAATACCTGTATCTGGAACTATAGGTGTCTTAATGCACTGCATTAAAAAGAAAGGTTTGACATTGGAGGAAGGAAACAATATACTGAAGGATATGGTCTTAAAGGGGTATTATTCACCGATCGAATGTCTGGATGAGATCGATATTGATTCGAATTGACATAATTGTATCTAAAAACTGTTTATAAGGTAGCAATAGTTTCCGGAAAGAGGGACACCATCTTATAGTTATTTATGATCTCTCACAGGAGTCAGTTGAAGTTATTACTGTTATTGATATCAGCAGTAAGTTGGAAAATGTTATTAGTAACCGAATAGAAACCGGGTTTGATGAAAGGATAGTTGTAAAATAATTATATTATTTACTCTAATAAATCTAATCATATTTTTATTTTACAGCTTATATGATGATGGTGAACGATGCGTATCGGAATTATTTCAGCTTTTCCTCACAGCGAGAAAGTGGAGATCAGGGGTGGGGATGAAGCAAGGACGTTCCACATAGCGAAGCATTTAGTTAGGAGGCATGAGGTGACGGTGATCACTTCGAGGGAGGAAGGAACCGAACGAGATGATAATATTCTGGGGATGAAGGTGTTCAGAGTGGGGAGGAGCAGGAGGTATAGTCAATCCGGTTCTTTTGTGGAGAGAGCTTCGTTCATGAGGGAAGCCATCAGGGAGGGAAATAAGAAGTATTGTTGGTCACGAGAGATTGGATTATTAACTAGATACGCCCTTAAGATTACTTATGAGGTGTGAATAAAGCTTAAAAGTAACCTTACTTAAACTTTAAAGGTACAAACATGATATCTATAATTCTAGGTACAAGACCGGAGATAATAAAGATGAGTCCGGTCATAAGAGAATGTGAGAGAAGAGGTTTAGACTACTTCATTTTACATACTGGGCAACATTACTCTTATAATATGGATAAGGTTTTCTTGGAGCAATTAGAACTTCCAGAAGTAAAATATAACCTGGACGTTGGGTCAGGTTCACATGCAGAGCAGACTGCAAAGATTCTCACTGGCGTAGAGAAGGTGCTAATGAAAGAGAAGCCTGACGTAATATTGGTAGAGGGGGATACAAATACAGTTCTGGCAGGCGCTCTTGCAGCTTCCAAACTTCACATTAAAGTTGGTCATGTGGAAGCTGGCCTGAGAAGCTATGATAGGGGCATGCCAGAAGAGATAAACCGGGTGTTATGTGATCACTGTAGCGACTACTTATTCGCCCCAACACATAAATCCAAGGAAACTCTTCTTGGCGAAGGAATACCTGATGAGAAGATCTTTGTTACTGGAAATACGATTGTTGATGCAGTGTACCAGAACTTAAAAATTGGTAAAGAGAAGCTAAATTCATTGAACGAACATGATGTTATTCCTAAAGAGTATTTTTTAGTTACAGTCCACCGGCAGGAGAACGTTGACGATAAGAAGAGGTTTGAAGGGATTATTAAGGGTTTGGAGCTGGTCGGTGAGGAATATGGGTTACCAGTTATCTATCCTGTTCATCCCCGGGCCAGGAAAATGATGGAGCACTTTGGGTTGAAATCTGATAAGATCAGGTTGATTGACCCGCTGGATTACTTGTCCTTCTTGTACCTGGAGTCGAAGGCCAGATTGGTATTGACTGATTCTGGTGGTGTGCAGGAAGAGAGCTGCATATTAAATGTTCCTTGCGTGACCTTGAGGGATAATACGGAAAGACCGGAGACGACCGACGTAGGTTCCAACATACTGGCGGGTACAAATCCTGAAAAGATACTGAATAGTGTAAAGAAGATGGTTGAAGTCACAAATAACTGGGAGAATCCTTTTGGTGATGGGAAAGCTGGAGAGAGGATTGTTGATGTGGTAGAGAATAATTAATCTCGAGGGCTAGGATAAGAAATGTTTTACAAAAGCTTTTAAG
>CAZQTT010000155.1:0-2175 GCA_964596255.1 uncultured archaeon | reverse complement strand
TAAGTATATAAACCATTAACTTAGAACAGTGTCCGCCAAAATGGGTGCAGTCCAGTTTATCATTTATTAGTGCTTTCCTGAAAATAAACCGGTTTGAATTAGTATCTCAGTTGTTTGATAAATTGTTTATAACCGTTGAGGTATACGGAGAACTCAGCAGAAATAAATCACTGATTAAGTCCCTCTCAAGTAATGATTACATAAGTTCGATTGAGGAGGCAAGAAGAAGGGAAAGTAAAGCACTTTGAGGATGTATTTGATGTCTAAAATAGTGCTTAATCAAAGGCTGTTAAGGGTTCAGTCCCCTAAAACGGCAGCAAGTTTTTAAAGAGAAAATTTATTGTCTCGTTGCAATAATTTGTTGGTAATGGTAAAACTATGACCAATATTATGATGTAATATAAAATTCTTCCTCATGAAGAATATGGGAATGATTATATAGATGGAAATTCAAGAATTAGGTGGAGAGGAAATTAAGCCGGTTGGAGAGGTCGTCATGAATGGTAGTGAAGAAGTTGTGTCAAACCAATTAAGTACCCAGTACGGGCACTTGAAGGTTATAGCCGCCATACCAGCCTATAACGAAGAGGTAGCCATCGGTAGTGTGGTGCTGGGATCCAGGAATTATGTTGACCAGGTTGTGGTCGTGGACGACGGCAGTACGGACAGGACTGCTGAATTAGCGGAGGCTGCTGGGGCTATAGTGGTGAAGCACGAGGTTAACACTGGTTATGGTGGTGCCATACAGGACTGTTTTAAAGCTGCCAAAGATTTCGATGCTGACGTGCTGGTGATAATCGATGGAGATGGGCAGCACGACCCCAGAGATATTCCCTCGCTGGTCGAGCCCATTACAGAAGAAGCTGACATGGTGATCGGTTCCAGATTCAATGGGAAGGAGAACAAGATACCTTTCTACCGCAAGCTGGGGATTAAGACTATCAACACCTTCACCAATGTCGCTTCCAATGGAAGTGTGACGGATACTCAGAGCGGGTTCAGGGCATACTCGAGGAACGCCATCGAAAATCTGGACGTAAAGGATGACGGAATGGGTGTGAGCTCGGAGATCCTGTTGATGGCCAAATCAAACGGTTTGAAGATAAAGGAGACCCCTATTTGTTGCAGGTATGATGTTGAAGGGTCAACTCATGGAGCTGTAGGTCACGGTATGAGCGTATTGAACTCAATACTCAAGTTCGTGGAGTTTAAGTATCCAGTGCTGACGCTGGGTGTGCCAGGACTAGCCGCGATTTTGATGGGGTTGTTCTTGGGTGTTGGCGTTGTGGAGACCTACGCTACCAGAGGTGCGCTCGCTGTGGGTACTGCCTTGATTACTGTAACGTTAATCATAGTAGGAGCGTTGGCGGTGTTTATGGCCATGGTCCTTCACGCTATTAAGCTGACATTTGAGAGGTATAAGTAGTTTTAAAGTATTGAATTTATTTCCTAACTCTTGTAAAGTGTAGGCATTAAGAGAGTTGGAAGGAAGTTTCACACTAATAGAATCCTTTTGACAATGAGATTGTGGAGCCAGCTAAAAAGTAAGTTTGATTTTATACTATACCTCACATTAACAAAAACAATTAAGAAGAAGAAATTAAAAGGTATTTTATGAGCGAACTATGGGTGACCAGAGGTCTTGAAAAAGTATTTAATGTTAACCCTAAGAGGCTTGAAGAGTTTATTAATCATTTGAAAAAAGATAAGGAGTTTTTTGAGGAGATCGTTGTTTCAGCCTATGTAGATGGTGTGATAAGCCTGTCAAAAGCTGCTGAACTCCTTGAAGTTACCAGGGACGAGCTTGCTGAGGATCTGAAGAGAAAAGGTGTGCCAATAAGAAAGCTGGGTAAAGAAGATGTCCTGGCTGAGGCGGAGGCAGCTAAGTTTTAGTTGATAATACAGTAATCTCCAATTTTGTTAAAGTTAATAGGCTGGACCTCCTTCAATTTGGCATTTTGAATAAATTATTGGTCTCAAAACCAACTGAATTGGGCAACATTATAATACGCAGATTTACACTATAGAATACGTTAAAGCGGTATTGAGCGAAGCGAAATACCCCATTCTGATGGTCCAGCTCTCTGAAGCTGGTTTTCCAGGAAATTTTTGTAACTTCCGATGTCCTCGAAGAATTCAAGTTTGGAGTTAAAAGAGGAGTTCTACCTGAAGTTG
>CAZQTT010000154.1:0-2176 GCA_964596255.1 uncultured archaeon | reverse complement strand
TAGAGGGTGATGCTACGGATGAAGATATTCTCTTAAAAGCAGACCTTAGTGATGCCCGGGTCATAGTTGCTACCAACGATGATTTCGCCAACATCACTCTGGCAGAAATTGCTGTTAATATGGGAGCAAAAGAAGTGGTCTCCAGAGTGGAGGACCCGGAGCGCGTGAGTACTTTTGAAAGGTTGGGGATAACGTGCGTTCCATACGGGAGGCGGATTGTAGAGAACATACTCTCCATAATTGGGGAAGAACAAAGGAGATATTTTGATATAAACATTGATAGTGAATCCAAGTTTAAAGGTAAACGTCTTAGGGATGTTTATGTAGGTGAGGACTGCACCACCATATCAATTTTTAGAAGAGGTAAATTGTTTCGCCCCCACCCTGATTTCATCGTAAAAGAGGGAGATGTATTGGGAGTGCTGTGCAGCAGGGAAGTGGAAGAAACAAAGAAACCGTTTAAAGAGATACTGGTCATCCCCTACCGTCCCAGCAGCAGAAGCGTTCTTGAGGAAGCAAGGATGCTGGCATCCATGTTTGATGGAGAGCTATTCCTGGGAGTGAAAAGAGGAGATGTTCTGGTTTATAAGTTGAGAAAACATATTTCCGAATTCGAGGAGATGAGTGAAGAAGATGTTATTGAACTGCTAAGGCAATTCGGCAAGGAGTTCGATCTCATTATAGCTAGTGTACATCATATCGAAACTTATAGAGATAAAAAACTGATAGAGGAACTGGAATTCGATTTTGAGACCCCTGTGCTCATTACCAAAGGTAAAAAAGGGTATAACAAAGTTCTTGCCGTGATAAACACTTCTGACCCTGTAAATATGCTCAATTATGTTCGCGGTTTTTCTCAAACCTGTGATGTAAAATTGATGGTTATCGATGAAGAAAGCCTGGTGTATAAAGGACATTTGGTGGAGAGCCACTCTACAATCGAAACCGAGTTGGTCAGGGGCAATCCCATTATAGATGTGGTGAAGGAGGCTAAAAAGGGTTACGACCTCATCATCTTCTCTATAGAGAATGACTTGGGCAATATCGATGAAGATATTCTGTGGAGGATCGTTTTGAAAACTTCTTCTTCTGTTATGGTGGTAAAATAGATGATTGACGCCATGATGCTGGTAGTAATAACCCTGCTCGCCTTTTTAACTCCCCTGCTGGCAGAACGGATTAGAATACCTGCGGTGGTCCTGGAAGTCTTTGCGGGGATAATTTTCGGTTATTATTGGGGCATCATCTATCACACAGAGTGGCTGGAGTTCCTGTCGAGGCTGGGACTCATTTTCCTGATGTTCCTTTCTGGATTAGAGCTTAACTTCAATCTCTTGAAGAGGAATTTCAGGTTCACCATCAATGGTCTGGTTTACTTTTTAGTGGCTTTTGCCCTGGTCATTGGAGTTACAACCCTTCTAACCCTTCCCTTTCTGTACGCCGTTATCCTGATGACTACTTCTGTGGGAATTGTTTTACCCATATTACGGGAAATGGGGATTATAAAGAGCCCTATGGGGCAGCAGTTGCTGGTTACAGCATTAATCGCGGATATAGCGACCATGATTATTCTGGCATCTTATGCCATATGGATCAAGACCGGAGTCCTAAATTATGAAGTGTTGCTGATACTGGGAGTTTTTCTGGCCTTCTTTGCAGCCTACTTCATTGGCAGGTATATGATATGGTATTTTCCTCACTTCCTCTCCAGATGGTTCACTGACGACCCCATGGAGATTGGGGTTAGAGGCTCACTGGCTATAATGGTTTCTTTTGTGGGTTTGGCCTACCTTGTGCAGGTTGAGGCTATCCTGGGAGCATTTCTCGCTGGAGCCCTGCTTTCAGTGCTATTTAGAGGTGGCTGGAGGCTTAACGAGAAGCTCAGCGGAATAGGCTACGGTTTCTTAATCCCCTTCTTCTTTATCTCTGTTGGTGCTCGTATTGATCTGGGAACTGTTTTGACCTCTAACCTGGGACTGCTCCTCACTCTGCTGGCCATAGCCTTCACAGTGAAGATACTTATCTCCATGGTAAACACCCCTCACTTCGGCCTCAAGAACTCCTTGAGCATGGGATTGCTGCTCACCTCTCAACTCAGCCTGGTCATAGCAGGAGCAAGAATCGGATACGAGTTAGGAGTGATCAGCGTTGATGAAGAAGCGACCATAGTATTCTT
>CAZQTT010000153.1:0-2224 GCA_964596255.1 uncultured archaeon | reverse complement strand
TTTGCTATTATTATATTAACTTAGCTATGTGTCCGAAATTTGGGGTGCACTCCAATCTTATAATTTTTATTATTTGTTACTGTATAAACTATAAATCAAAGCCCCTAAAAACAACTTGGTAAGCATACTTCCTTTAAGTGACTGGGCAACAAGCAAGAACTAAAGAATCTCTTAATATATAATAAATGTGGTATCGCGAAGCGATGCCACCTATCAGATCAAAAATATTATTTTTACATTCTTTCAGCTTTCTGATAGTCTAAATTCCCGGTGAATTACTCTTAAAGCATCATTGCAACTGCTTTTATCCACCACAAAGGAGATATTGTATTCTGAAACGCTCTGACTGATCATTATAACGTTTATGTCGTTAGTGCCCAGGGAAGAGAATATTCTTCCGGCTACACCTCTTGTGCCTGCCATACCTGCACCTACAGCGCTAATTACTGCGATGTCCTCCATCTTGGTTACTCTGACCCCATTCTGGATACTTTTCAGGGCCTTCATGGCCCTTCTCAAATCCGTCTGATCCACAACTATCGACAGGCTGAGTTCAGATGAACTCTGAGAAAGCATGATAACCCGTACTCTGGCCTCTGATAATTTCTTGAACACTTCCGACATTATATCCGCAAAGCTGAGACCGGCACCACTTATATTGATTACGGCTATCTTCTCAATCAAACTGAGGGCCTTTACGATTTCTTTTGCTGGTTCTGTTTCCTCTTTTATTACCGTCCCGGGTGCATCGGGATCAAACGTGTTCTTGATCCTTACCGGTATCTTCTTGGCCATCACAGGTTCCAGAGCTCGGGGGTGCAGAATCTTCGCTCCAAAGTGGGAAAGCTCCATAGCCTCCAGATAGGATATTTGGGGAATCAGTTTTGCTTCGGAAACGATTTTGGGGTCGGTGGTCATGACACCTGCGACTTCCTTCCACAACCACACCTCGTTCGCGTTGAGAGCAGCTCCCAGAAGAGTGGCGGTAAGATCAGTTCCACCTCTCCCCAGGGTAGTAATACTGCCGTCCTTCGTGGTTCCCATGAATCCCGATACCGCAGGTACGCTCTTCTTGATGGTCAGGAGAGGGTCCAGCCTGCTTTCAATTATGCTGTTGACATCGGAAATAGGCTTCGCTCTCCCGAAATTCCCGTCAGTGATTATCCCTGCATCCCCACCGGTGAGGGCAACCGAATCCACACTCAGAGAGAGCAGCGTAGCAGAGAGAATGGGGGCGCACAGTCTTTCCCCAAAAGAGACAATATAATCCTCACTCCTCTTGGTCAGCTCACCCAGATAGGTGATACCCAGCAGGACTTTCTCCAGCTCATCCATCAAACGCTCGATGGCGGAGATGACCTTGGGCCTGTACTCCTCCGACACAGCAACATTGATGGCATCATAATGCTTCTTGGCCAGCTCCGCAACAGAAACCTTAATGTAACCCGGAGAAGGATTGGAATAACATTTCTCCGCAGCTTCCAGCAAGAAATCCGTTACGCCGGCCATAGCAGAAGTAGTGACAACTACCTCATTCTCCGCAGCGAACTTCTTCACCAGCTGCGCACAATGGAGAATACTCTCCCCGTCCTTCACACTCGTCCCACCGAATTTCATGACCAATCTCATACTCTTCACCATCAATGCCTCTGCCAGTCCCAATTATCAACCAATCTGGTGGCTATGCAGAAAGGGGGAATAAAAAGATTGCTACCCAGATTCTCCTAATTTATTTGTGTGGGGTAAACCATGAAATCTAATATTAAAGTAGTTTTAACCAATTATATAAAGAAATCTGATAGTGTTTTAGACTTGGTAGTTTTACTGAGAAGTTTAATATCGTCCTTTTTAACCATTGTCTTGCTATCAAAGTATTTTATTGTCTTATGTGGGTCCTCATCAATCAAATTTTTTAACTTTTTACCCTTAATAGATTGTTGTTGTAAATTAATGATGGATGTCAATCTTTTACTTCTCGATTCTGTTGCCTCTTGTAATTCGGTCAACTCGTATATTGATTCAGAAGGGAAGATGTGTTGTAAGTTTGTGTTGGGAGAGTTCACTCTATAATAACCATAGTCTTCCCTATTTAATAACCTAATAATGTTCTCTAAAGCACCCTTTTTCTTAATCCATTCATAAAATTCTTTCCCTCTTTTTGGACCTACGTGTATTCCTCCAAATCCATCAAGACCATGTCCAAAAGCAAGTATATCCCTCGCTG
>CAZQTT010000152.1:0-2259 GCA_964596255.1 uncultured archaeon | reverse complement strand
ATATGGACTATTTGAGGTTCAATTTCCTTCTGACCCTCTTGTTCCTTTTGCTCTGATTGCTCTGTTTGTTCCTGCTGTTCACCTTCACCGCCCTGTTTCTCTCCGCTCTCTTCACCTCCTGTGGCTTCTTCACTTTCTTCGTCTTCACTTGCTTTTTCGTCGTTTGTGAAGGCATTGAGCAATCTTTTAGCGAATGCTTCCCCGTTATTTAGCATATCGCCGAAGGCGATGTCATGGGATATGGGGCCGTCGTAGAAGAACAGGGATATGGTTTTACCTGAAGGTAAGCGATACAAGTAGGGCTTTTTGGGATCAATGTCGTCGTTCAATTCCTTCCACTTCTCTTCACCCATCTTCCTCACTTTTCCGGCCTGATGAGGGGCTAAAATAGTGAACTTTATTCCGTTTTCAGCCATTATCTCCAGACTCTCCGTATCAACGGCAGTCTCCGGCAGCCACATGCCTTCTGGCTTTCGACCGAAACGGTATTCGAAGTCCCTGATGCCCCACAGGATTTGGGTTTCCTTGTCCCTTCTGGTGGCGAGAGGCATTATCATATGATTGTAGGCCTGAGCAATAGAGGAGCCATAGCCAGAAGATTCCACCTTTTCCCTGTCTGCCTGAATGATCTTTTGGTATGTCTCCGGTGAGTTGTCCTTCATCCAGTGGAGCAGTGTAGGTCCAAAATTGAAGCTTACTCTTCCATAGTTGTTGATTATGTCAACTATTTTCTCTTCTTCTCCCAGAATGCGGGCAGCCGAATTGGGGGCATAGCATTCATTGTTTATCCTCTCATTCCAGTCGTGGTAGGGATGAGCAGAATCCTGGATCTCAATATCTTCCAGCCAGGGATTCTCCCTTGGAGGCTGATAAAAATGTCCGTGAACACACACATACTTCATAATTAAATCACTTTCCTGTATACTACTAAATTAAAGGGAGCGATATTTAATACCTGCTTTCCACTAATATTCGAAGGAATTGAAGAGCCTTCACCCCCCCATTTCCCCTCACGGGAATCCAATACCTTATTCCATCCATCCTGAAGGTCTAAATCTGCGGTGACCTCCTGAGACCCTAAATTCATTATATAAAGCACTTCATCATCTTCATGCCATCTCCTTACAGATAGGAGGGTCCCTTCTTCCCTGACATCCAGACATTCTTTTGAGAGGTGGTAAAGGGATGGGAATTCTTTTCGCATACCGATAAGCTCCCTGTAAAAATCGTAGAGGATTTGGTGTTTTCCTTCCTCTCTCTTTTCCCATCTCAGTTTACATTTGCTGAAGGTTTCCTCCCTGTAGGGATCCGGTATTTCTTCTACCCTATCTCCCCAATCAAAATCACTGAACTCCTCCCTCCTGCCTTTGCGGACAGCCTCAACGAGTTCCGGGTCTGTATGGCTGATGAAATACAGAAAGGGGGATTCTTCCCCATATTCTTCTCCCATGAACAATAGGGGTACGTTAGGTGACAGTATTACAGAACCTGCTACCAACTTGAGAGCTTCAAATGGTAATAGGGTGGATAATCTATCCCCATTCAACCTGTTCCCTACTTGATCATGGTTCTGAGAGAAGACCACAAATTGATGGGCGGGTCTATCTTGGGAGGAGCTTCCATGACGCCTCTTCCTGTATTCCGAATACTGCCAGTCATAAACAAATCCTTCTCTCAAAGCTTTGACCAATTGCTTTAAAGAGCCAAAATCCTGATAATAACCCTGCCTCTCGCCGGTGAGGAGAGCGTGAAGTGAGTGATGGAAATCATCGTTCCACTGAGCATGAATCCCGTAGCCGGACTCTCTGGGCCTGATGACTTTCACGTCATTGAGGTCGCTTTCTGCAATGAGATAAAACTTCTTACCCGTTTCTTTAGATAACTCATCGACGCTCAGAGCCAGTTCTTCCAGAAAGGGTCTGGCGCTCAAGTCATAGATCCCGTGGATGGCATCCAGGCGGAGAGCATCCACATGGAATTGCTCCAACCAGTAGAGGGCGTTCTCAATAAAAAAGTTCCTCACTTCGTCACTGTAAGGGCCGTCAAAATTGATGGCATCGCCCCAGGGAGTCTTATAGCGGTCGGTAAAGTAAGGGCCAAAGTCCCGGAGGTAATTGCCTTCAGGTCCCAGATGATTGTACACTACATCCAGGATCACCGCCATACCCCTTTGGTGGCATGCATTGACCAGCGTTTTAAGACCTTGGGGACCGCCGTAGGAGTTCTGGACCGCGAAGAGGTATGCACCATCGTATCCCC
>CAZQTT010000151.1:0-2359 GCA_964596255.1 uncultured archaeon | reverse complement strand
AATTTTTCATCAAATAACATGAATGAGCTCATTGGTTATTGAATTGACTATAGTTATAGGGGAGAAGTTCCCAACCTTTTTCCATCATCCCGCCGGAGCCTCTTCTCCCCCAAATAAACTGAATACTCTTCAATAATCATAGGGGAGAACAAAATTATCTTGATAAGTGATAAAGAAGTTTCACGAGATGCCACTTATTAGAGTTACGAGGATGTCAGGAAGGACTGAAGTTGAGTTTAAACCCTATGATGAGAGAAGAGAACAATTTATTAAGTGATTACCGACATCAACAGAGAGTAGAGTATAAAACGATAAAAAAGATAGATATCTATGACCAAACAGAATGGAAGCGAGAACACTAGTAGTATCGATGGAGAACACTGGTTGAAGAGAGGTGTTTTCACTGTCATCTACAGGGTTGGTGATAGTGGTAGGCATGCGGTGAAGCTAAATTTCTGGATCGTGCTTGCCAAACTGTTTATTCCCATAGCCCTTGGAGTGTTGCTAGTGGGTGTACATGCACTTAGAGGTGAGGAGTACTACAGGATAATTTACCCTCTGATGGTGCTCTACTTCATTCCTCCCATGGGCAAGGAATCCATTATCCCCACTGCTGTAGCCCTGGGCATTCAACCCTCCGTTGCAGGACTTACTTTCGCTGCTATGGATGCCATAACTTCTCTTTTTATTATATGGAACTTCGACCTCCTCTTCAGGGCGCCTCTACTTGGGAACCTTGTGGATAACGCCACAACAAGGACAGAGTCCATACTTGACAGATACCCTAAAGCTCGAAAGGCCAGCTACTTTTTTCTGTTCATCCTTGCCTTCATACCCTTCCAGGGCTCCGGAGGAGTGACTGCCTCCATCGCCGGAAGACTGCTCAGCCTCAAACCTTATCAGATATGGGTGGTGGTAGCAGTTGCCGTTACCGTCAGCGCGCTTGCCATCGCTCACTCCATGGAGATCATAATATTCTCCTTGGGTTAAAGCTAAAATTTTCCTTCAAAAAAGATTAAAAAGGTTAATCCCTACTAATAGGAGAATAGGAGAGTTATGGGGGTATATGACAGTAGAAGGGATTGATTTCAGCATTGCTATTGCTTTCTTCATAAGTGCTGCAGGCATGTATGTATCCAACAGGCTGAGATTACCTCTCCCCATCATCCTGATTGTTTTTGGGCTTTTTTTCGGACCTGCTTTACTGGGTATCCTGGAATCAACTGACCTCATTTCCCTTCTTGCCACTGTGGGAATAATACTGTTGTTGTTCAAAGTGGGACTGGAATCCGATCTTGCGCTACTAAAGACCAGAGGGAGCTGGTTAGTGGGGGTGCTGGGGTTCATCACGCCATGGGTTGCCGGTTATTTGACCGCAATAGTTCTGGGGATTTCCGTTACGGAGAGTGTTTTTGTGGGGGTGATCCTTACTGCCACCAGTGTAGGTATTACGGTGGCGATCCTTAGGGAGTACGGGGTCATGGATAAAGAGTACTCCAGGATAATCTTAGGAGCCGCTGTAATAGATGACGTGCTGGGTCTTATGGGGCTCTCCCTGGCATATCCTCTGGCCCAGTACGGTTATGTGGTCCCCACAGAGCTCATGAAGACCATTGCAATCTCACTGCTATTCATTCTCCTTCTGGTAGCACTTGGTTCCAGAGTTATCTACCATGGTATGCACTACATGGGTACGAAATTGTCCCACAGCACCCAGTATCTGGGTATACTGGCGTTTTGCTTTCTGGTGGCTGCTATGGCAAACGAGATTGGGCTGGCTGCTATGGTGGGTAGTTTCCTTGCAGGTCTCTCCATCTCAGACTTCTTTTCCAGAATAGAGAGGAAGTCAAGTTCCCACACTTACCCCGTCCCATTAGGGGACAGGCAGAGACTTGAAGGGAGGGTAGATGAGCTGGTCTTCGTTTTCACCCCCATGTTCTTTTTGGATTTGGGCTTGATGATCGAGAGAGAGGATTTGATAGGTGGCCTGCTCCTGGGACTGGTTCTAACGGGAGTGGGAATAGTTTCCAAGTATTACGGCTCCTACCTCGGCTCCATAATTTCTGGACTTAACAGGAAAGATGCGGACATCATAGGTACCGGCATGATACCTAGAGGAGAAATAGGGCTGGTGGCTGCTCAAATAGGGCTGGTTTCAGGTATCCTGTCCCCCAGTCTATTTTCTGCGGTGGTGGTTATGGCCATACTCACTTCTGTGATCCCTCCACTGTTGCTGCACAAAAAGATCTTCCCTCACTCAGAAGGAGATTAAAATACATGTATCTTCAAGTATGTGTATGACCATGCTTGTTACAATTCCAGTGATAGGAATCCTAATTGGTTTGTCAGCATTTTTTGC
>CAZQTT010000150.1:0-2387 GCA_964596255.1 uncultured archaeon | reverse complement strand
GAATGATTGGTTTGTTTTTACCTACGGTTATTCCAGGCCAGTAGGTTGTTGTTGTTGTGGCTGTTCCAGGTCGGTGGGTTGCTGGAAGAGGTATCTTCCGTCCTTTGAGATATACATTTCTTGTTCCTCGTCTAAGGACTGGAGTTCACCTGTCTGTGATGGGACGGTTCCGGTCACTACTACGGTCACTTTATACAGCGAGCTGAATTGGGAAGATGATACGTCCTGGACGGATGCTTCAATGGAGAGGTCGCCCTCTGAGATGTTCTCGCTCTGCTGTGCTAAAAGTGCTAACTGCTGTTTCTGTTGCTGGATCTGTTGATCCATCATTGACTGGACCTTCTGGCTGATCTCCTCTTCCGAAGCTGTAGCTCCAGACGAACCATCAAGATCACTTTGAGGCGAGCCGATCAGGTTTCCGCCAAGTGCGGCGCCTGCACCGAATGCAACTACTGCAACCACCACGAAACCGGCTATGAGCCCATAGAATTGTCGTTTCTCCAATTTGTCGAACATTCTCGTACCTCAGAACAGGGTTAAATAAATCTTTGCGTCCTATCCTATAATAAGGAACTTTAAGGGAATTTAAGGTTAATGGCTTTATTGAAAGCGGTATCCGTGTAATTTGATCTCTTTCCTGTAGACCTGGGAGATCTTATCTATATATTCTTCATATCCGTTGGAGAAGAAATCTTGATAGTTTCCGCTGTTTGTTGTGTCGGAACGGTGCTGGGGCAATTCGCCCAGGGGGATGCCCAATCTCTCCAGCACCTTCCGCAGTTCATCCTCTAAATTCTCATAATAACCTATATAGTCCACCATAACGTTGCCGGAAAAATCAGAGTACAATAAATGGTTCATGGGCCATTTCCAGTAAACCGAATCATTCATAAAGTCGTTAAACTCGATTTTTTGGTCGAGCTCAACGCATTTATGGCAGTAATGAGATAATACTTTATCCCAGGGATTTCTCTCAAAACAGAACTTAGAGTAGTTGTCCCAGATGTCCCTGCCAACCCTGGACCTCACAATTATAGCCGGCAAGTGCTGGTGGTACTGCACTCCTTCCCTCAAATGCATCAGCCTTTTAAGGGTGTAAAACCTGCCATTGCCATTTTGTTCATTCCTGAGATTATACACTAAGTCCATCAGATCGTTTTTTCCGTTTTTGAGGTAATATTTTAAGTCAGTTAGGGGATTGAAAAAGCCTGTGTAGTTCTGCCCTTTTAGGTATTCATGAGGAGCGATCACATCGTCATCACCACAAAATTGAGCCAGATAACCCTCAATACTGGTCCCTGCTGTCTTTTTTGTCTTGATGAAGATGAATTTGTATTTATGTGATATAATCATGCTATCAGTAATTTATCAGTGATTTATGAATTTTCCGAATCGATTTCGTTGGTCACATAAACCTGCCAAAGATAGCCGAAAATACACTCCTGAGGAGGTCGAAGATTGAAAATATGCTTTCTTCTTTGGGGGGTTTGGTGGGAGTGACCCCCAATTTTTCTCTCAGTTCCGCAGTATTGAAACCGGTAAAGGAACTCGAAGTTTAATATAAAAAACTGCAGGAGTGGCTGGTGTACTTCTGGAGATCTCTGGAAAGAGCAGGAATGGGCTGAGGACGCCAAACAGCTCATAAATTCTAATAAGGCGTTGAAGAAATCTAAAGAGATAATCGAGATACAGGAGGGACCCGGAGGTAAAGTCATGGGAGCTCCCTGTTGGAGAGCATAAATAGTGGTCAAGGCATCAGTCGATGGACCAGTTGCTGCACTCAAGAGCTCCAAACTAATGAAAGTTGTTAGGGCAGCTGGCGCCCCCAAAGAAAAGAGAGCTGGCACAGTCATCCACAAAAAAGATGGACAGCACGCAAAAGCTGACAGCCCTTTGTTACACAGATAAGGAATGGAAACTGGATCAGGCAATCGCGCTGGCGATATCTGAGCCACCTGTGGTCGTTTCCAGTATGATCCTGGAGAGGTATCCTTCCTATAGGTATTATGAGGAAACGTGAATGAGATCACCGCGCCACAATCTATAAGTGATATGAGTGGAGGTTAGTATAAGTAAGGGGGTCTAAAAAGCCATTAAAAAAGGTGAGTATATGCTGGATAAAATATTGTTCCCCACCGACTTTTCAAAGGTTTCTGAAAGCATTCTGGAATGGCTTCCCAGTCTGAAGTGTCTGGGTATGGAGGAACTTGTTCTGGTGAGAGTGATCAATCTGAACAAGGTTGTGGGGGTGGCCTCGGGTTTTAATGTGGACACGTGGGTAAAGAGTGAGGAAGAAGAGGGAAGAAAGAACCTCATTGAATGGACAGACCGGTTAAAACAACAGGGGATTAATGCAGGGTTTGTAACCCCCATCCCCAGAGGCGACC
>CAZQTT010000149.1:0-2417 GCA_964596255.1 uncultured archaeon | reverse complement strand
GCTATTCTTCTTTGCAATTCACCTTGCCGTTACCCACTTTTTAGCTGCGTCTGGTACTCAACCTCGCTCTCTTTCAGAGGGGGGGCTCGATGTTAACCCCACATTTGTCCTGCTTCTATTTGTGGGATTATTCTCTTACTGGTTGTACCTGTTTGAGGAACCGTTGGCTTTCATAGTTCGTTGGGGAAGAACCCTTTTACATGGAGAGTTCGGAGAGCAAACACCGGCTCAATTGCAATATGTTATTGACCCTCAGGCTATAGTTAGTCTGAGGGGGACAATAATATTCTACGGCTTCTATTCTTTTCTGATTATCTTCGCCTTCATTTTACTGCATGGCATTTTGTCCCGCTCTAAAGATAGACGACCTGAGTTTTATTCTTTTACCATATTTCTATTCTTGCTGGGTATCATTGGATTGATTAATATGTACTTTCAGCCCAAGCATGTAGGCTTTGACCCGAGTCGTCTGGTGACGTACGGGTGGCTTTTGGGGTTTGCGCCACTGGCTATTTATATCCTGGGCAGCGCGTCAGAATGGAAACGAAGGACTGGCATAGCATTGCTGTCCGGATTTATGTTGTTGAATATATACATGATACCGTCTCACCTGTGGGACCTCCAGCAGCCAGGTAGGGAGGAGGGCAATATTGTTCTGCGAGAGGACTATGCCCTCGCTGAGACCTTACCCCTTACCGGAGAGGTGGCATCTTACCATAAGACAAGGCTGGCTATTTATGATATCCAGGGCTTTTACTGCCAGGACTTGACCACTATATCCGACGTTGACCAACTGGGGGGGCTGGACTATGTGGTAATCAGGAAAAAACAGCTGGAGCAGTACCAGAGATTGGGCGCGTATGAGGCTTATGGGCAATATGAGTACAGTCAGGAAGTTATAGACAGACTGTCGGAGTTAGTTGAAGGGACAGCCTATGGGAGGAGCAAGATTTACGACTCCAGGAATCTGGCAGTGTTTAAGTAAATGACTCCTTAGACCTTTTATATTTAGGGAAACTCTGAACAACTCCGCCTTCATAAGGTATAATTGAGGCAAGAATAACGAAGGGGGAGCTTGAAGAAATGAACAGCCTATCGTTTGCCAGCTTGGCGTATGATAACAAGAAAAAGAAGACACGGCGGGAGAAATTCCTGGATGAGATGGATAAGGTAATACCCTGGAAAGAGATGACAGAGGCAATCAGACCATATTATCCGAAGGCAGGAAACGGGCGGCAGCCGATGGCGCTGGAGATGATGCTGAGGATGTACTTCATGCAGCAGTGGTACGGGCTTTCGGATCCGGCGATGGAGGACGCTTTATACGATATAGAATCGATGAGGCGGTTTGCGGGGATAAACCTTGAAACGGATGTGATACCGGATGAGACGACGATACTGCATTTTCGTCACCTGCTTGAGAAGCATGAACTGACGAAGAAGCTATTTGAAGAGACGCAGAGATACCTGACAGCGAAAGGGCTGTTACTGAGAGAAGGGACGATAGTAGATGCCACGATAATCAATGCACCTTCATCGACAAAGAACCGTGAAAAGAAGAGAGATGGGGAGATGAAGCAGACAAAGAAAGGGAATCAGTGGTATTTTGGGATGAAGGCACACGTAGGGACGGATACGAGGAAAGGGTTGGTGCATAGTGTTGTGGTGACGGATGCGTCGGTACATGACTCGAAAGTAATGGGAAAATTACTGCATGGAGAAGAGAAGGCGGTGTATGGGGACAAGGCTTATGCCGGAGAAGAGAGGAAGAAGGAATGTGAGGGCAGCGGTATCGAATGGCGTGTGAAGAGGAAGGCGAACAGAGGTCAGCAGCTTACAGAAGAAGATAAAGAGTACAATCACCGGCAGGGTAAGGTAAGAGCGATAGTCGAGCATGTGTTTCACGTAGTAAAGAATATCTTTCGGTATCGAAAGACAAGATACAAGGGCCTGTATAAGAATGCGGTGCAGGTATTCAGTCTGTTTACGCTGGCGAATATATACATGGTGCGCCGAGAACTGGCAATGACAAGGGCGTAGTGTGCTCAAAATGGGGAAAAGGCCGAAAAAAGAGCCTGGAACAGTAAAAATGGCCCTGAAAAACAAGGAGTTGATGTTGTAAATAGCTGACGAAGCCTTCCAAATTCGCCTTCTTATGTCTAAATAGTTCAAGACGAAACCGTGGGAGGCTTCTTCAGAGGTTTCCTAGATGAAAGCTGTGAATCACCTCATCTATGATTGCCTCATGCTGTTCAAAACTGGCAGGCATGCTGAAGCCCATGATAAAGAAAGCCTGAGTTCCCTGAATTACAACCACATACTTGCCCTTGAGAGTGTAGCCTTCCATTGTGCCGCTGAACACGATTTCATAGGCGGGGGTTCCATCGTCCAGGGTTATCTCACCTTCAGAAACCAGC
>CAZQTT010000148.1:0-2526 GCA_964596255.1 uncultured archaeon | reverse complement strand
TTTTGCTATTATTATATTAACTTAGCTATGTGTCCGAAATTTGGGGTGCACTCCATTCACTCAACTTTTATATCACCTTTATGCTCCCATAATAATTTAAATAAAATTGATTAAAAAACTTCTGGTAATCCATGAGAGTGGCAATCTTTGATACATTTAGCGGTGCCGGAGGAGATATGATAGTTTCAGTCCTAACCGGTACTGCTCTCAACGAAAATGAGGTGCATAGGATTGCATGTAAGCTTAATTTAAACATTAATATAAGAGTGGAAAATATCGTCCAGAAGGGCATAAGCGCCAGAAGAACAGTTGTTGAAGATAAAAAAGTGGAAAGATCCTATACAGAAGTTATAGATCTGATCAACACTTCTCAACTACCTGAAGACGTTAAAAGAGAGAGCAATAAGATATTCGAGAAGATGGCAAGGGCAGAGGGCAAGGTACACGGCAGAGGATATGAAAAAGCGGTCTTTCATGAAGTAGGAAGTGATGATGCCATATTCGATGTGGTAGCTGCAGTAACAGGGCTCTTGAGGTTGAAAGAAGAAGGTTACTCTTTTTACACCACACCTGTCAGGTTGGGTAGCGGTTCTGTTGACATACGCCACGGAAAATACCCCGTTCCGGCTCCGGCAACTGTAGAGATCCTTAAGGGTTCAAAGCTGGAGGTTCTCATGGAAGGAGAGGGAGAGCTTTTCACCCCCACCGCTGCCGCCATTCTCTGTCACTTTTGCGAGGGGAGCTTCAGACAGCCATTTAAGGTAGAGAATGTAGTTTATGGAGCCGGGAGCAGAGAACTGCAGAGTCCCAATGTTCTAAGACTGATGACCGGGAAAGTGGTGGAGCACGACAGTGTCGTAGTGCTGGAGACCCACATTGACGATATAAGTGGGGAAATAGTTGCGCATGCGATGGAGAAGATCGGAGAAGACGTTCTCGATATTAGCGCAATCCCCGCTACAGGTAAGAAAGGCAGGCCAGCAGTAATCCTGAGAGCAATTGCGGAGTTCTCGAAGTCAGAGGAAGTGGGGGAGAAAATCATCTCCGAGACCGGTTCCCTGGGCGTCCGGGTCTATCCCGTCTACCACAGGCTGACAGCTCACCGAGAGGTGAAAGAGGTTGAAGTAGAGGTCAGCCAGACGAAGTTCAAGGTCAGAGTGAAAGAGTCCGGACAGCTTTTGAAGCCTGAATTTGAAGATGTGAAGAGAATTTCACAAACATTGAATATACCTTTGATAGTGGCCTATAGAAAAGTTCTACAGCAGCTTGGTGAACCTTAATGGAAGCAAATCAAAAATTGGACTCCGGCAGTTGCGTGGATGAGATTCTGGGTGGAGGTGTTGATACCGGAACGATCACCCAGATATACGGGGAAAGCGGCACGGGGAAGACATCTATATGCTTAATGTTTGCCTACAGGACCGCTTTAAACAGCGGTAAAGTAGTCTATATGGACACTGAAGGTCTGTCAGGAGAGAGAATAGAACAGATATTCAAGAAACAATCTGCTCTGGAAAACGTATTTGTGTATGAGATATACGATTTTAAACAGCAGAGCTCAGTTATAAAGAATATCTCCAAGGTCTGCGAGAATGAGGATGTTCAGCTTATAGTTGTGGACTGCTTCACCTCTCTTTATAGAAGCGAGCTGGAAGAGGAGAGCAAGCAGGTTAAGATGAAAAGAGAGCTTACCTTCCAGCTTACCTACTTGCTGGGATTGGCCAGGAAACATAATCTGGCGGTAGTCATAACCAACCAGATGTTCACCGACATCAAAAACGGTCAAAACAAGCCACTGGGGGGACCAAGCATTGACCACCTATCCAAGATAATAATAGGTATCCAGAGAATAAACAAAAAAAGGAGAGCGGTCCTGATGAAGCATCGATCCCACGCAGAAGGTGAGAGCTGTATCTTTCGGATTACTGACGCCGGAATTGAGGGCTGAGGTTTTCACTATCAGACCAATTATTAAGGCATCATCATTTCTGAAACCAATTCTTTATTACCAATGAAACCCAACTCTTTAATAGAGGCCACCCTCTCTGAATGATACCAGGGTGAAATGCCAGCCGGCAAAAGTGTTGCTCTCAGGGACTGCTTGTGGGGTGGCCTCGGTTAACCCCAATATTATGAGATACTACTTTTTTATTTTAACTAACGAAATGAAAATACATATTAACTATAAGGTACCAACTATAAATTAACAAGTCAAGATAAATTACCCCCAAGATTAACAACCCCAAGATTAACAACCAAACCCCCAACCACCCCCAACCTCGGGGCTCAGAAGATACCTAAAACTCACCCCTTACCCCCCCAAAGGCTCTGAGTCCCGAGTTCTATTTTACATTTTACAACCCTGGTTCCAGTTTAAAATGAAAAACGAGAAGTAATTTTCACCAAAATTTTTCTCTTAATTAATTCCTTTATTCCTTTAAATTTATTTTTCAGGAGTTTTCTGTTTTTCTGTGTGTTATCTGAAATTTTTTTCGTCTCATGATTTTACCTCCATTAACTTCATTT
>CAZQTT010000147.1:0-2567 GCA_964596255.1 uncultured archaeon | reverse complement strand
TATGCACTCATACTAAATAAAACTTTACCAACTTAATTCATGGTAAACCCTTAGTGTAGTTATCCTCTTTGACATTTTCATACTAAGTTAAAATTTAATCTTACAATTAACCAAAAACTTATTTACATGACCAACTTTGTAGTTAGAGATGGCAAGAAAAAGAAAAAGAGAAGTTTTAAACTCAACATGGATACTATTGTTAGTCGCTTTGGTAATTGGTGTGTCCCTGACTGGTTGTTCTCAAAATGAGCAAGCATTAGGTGAGCAAAGTGATGAATTGACTGCAGAAGAGGCTAAAACTAAAACAGTGGATTATTTAAATAACAATCTTTTACCCTATTTCAATGTACCCAACCCTAATGCAACTGCCGTTTCAGTAGAAGATGAGGGAAGCGTATATAGAGTGGTTACAAAATTCCAAGGACAAGAATCTCCTGTATATCTTTCCAAGGATGGAGAAATGTTATTGCTCCAAGCTTTGAATATGTCTTCTGAGAGTGGGTCTCAGGGAGTGCTGTCGGCAGAGGAGGCAAAAACCAAGTCAATCGACTACATTAATAATAATCTGGGAATGCCTGAAAATATTTCAGCTGTATCTGTAGAAGAAAAAGAATTTGTCTATGAGGTTCTTACTGAGTATCAGGGCCAGCAGCGTCCAGTTTATGTGACCAATGATGGAAGATACTTATTCCTTGCAGCTTTTAATACAACTAAAGAGCTTCCTAAGAGTACTGCGACTCCTGTCGCCACGCAGACAGCTACTCAACCACCCTACAGTACTGAAGAGCTCCAACAATTCGTTGAGTGTCTGGATCAGGCAGGAATGAAGATATACGGTGCTGAATGGTGCTCTCATTGTCAGGATCTGGTTAATATGCTTGGCGGGTACAATGTAGTAGATCCTATATATGTTGAATGTACCGAGAACCAGCAGTTGTGCCAGGATAAGGGCATACAGGCGTATCCCACAATAATGATAAATGGATCAAAGTACGAGGGAGCCAGAACCTATCAAGCGCTGTCGCAGGCGACTGGATGTCCAGTTCCCCAGCAATAAACTAATAAAATAAGTTTATTCTTCTTCGGTAGTCCTTTCTTCCTTTTTTTCATTGATCAGGGAAATAAAATCCTTGGAGGAGCTAATGCTATCCAGCTCTTCTTTCACGAGAAATATAACTGATCCTACATCTTTATCAATCGATTTATCTACTATGTATGCAGCATCTGTGGAAAGCGTACTGGATACTTTGTCCAGAACGAAAGCTCTTTTTTCTATCTCCTTAACCTGTCTGATCCCCGTGAGCACCAGCTCATCTATAGGTTTGAAGATTACATCGAAGGGAGCATGTCTAATGGGATAAACCTTAATTCCCAAGTACCTCAACTGATCCACGATCTCAGCTTCCTCATCGCTCAGACCAATATCTCTCTGCTCGTTAACTTCTCTACCCACGAATCTCAGAATGTCTATCGCCTTCACCACATTGGTTTCCAGCATATCTTCTAGCTTAAGAGCATTCTCCACAGAAGTATCCACGCCTTCTTCGTACTTCTTTACTGCTCTTCTGGAGATACCCAGCTCTTTGGCCAAAACACCCAGGGAAATCCCCAGCTCTTCTCTTACTTCTCTGATCCTGTCGCTGTCCAATCTGACATAGTATCCACCGGGGGCAGAGTAGATCACTGGTGGTATCCTGTCCACGATGAGGTCATAAAGAGTAGCGGTATTTATCACCGGTAGGCCATAACGATTGTAGACTACACCACGGTCGAGATAGCTAAACTTGAACCTCTCTCCTACAATTATAGGACTTGCCTTTAACAAAATGGATACTGATTTCATGTCTTCGGCTATCTCTGGTTTGAGCGAGTCTATATTGTATAGTACCTTTACCAGGAGGAGATTTTCATCTTTCTTTGCTATAATCTCAAAGCATCTGGGTTTTGTTTCCACTAAATCCGCAACATTAAAACCTGACTTATCCAGTATTTTCAATACAGAATCTACAACCGTAGCTTGCATTCTATAATTAAATAAGATTGATTTACTATAAAAGATTTTTTATCTTATTTAAATTCGAATAATGGTAGATTGGACATGTAAATGTTTGAGAACATTATTTGACATCTTGAAGCTTGTAAGCACGCATCAAGGATTTATAATAATCATAGGCTTAAAATCAGGTACAGTTATTAATGAAGAGACACAGGTATATATTATAGGCCGGTTGGAGAGGTCTTAAATTACCAAAGAGATATCGGATAGATTAGATTAGAGTTCTTAGAATGGCTCCGATATCTTTTTACCATTAATTTTTCACACGTAATATCTTCAGATCAGTAATCCCATTCATGTTCATGTTCTATCCCATTCACCAATCTCATTTATTCTCAACTGGGTTTCCATTGGTCCGACTATATCTAACTTAAGAAAAAATTGCCTAATGTCCTAATTTGGAATAGTTAATTTGTAGTAAAAAAATTCGTGCCAGGTCCATATGTGGTCGGTTAAGTCTTCTTGGATTGCTGGTGAGGTGTTTCTCTTAAATTGGTTTATGAAGTCCCAG
>CAZQTT010000146.1:0-2603 GCA_964596255.1 uncultured archaeon | reverse complement strand
AATTAACGCTTGATGAGGATGGATTCCTTCAGGACTGGGAAGAATGGGACGAAGAAGTTGCAGAAGCACTTGCTAAAGATACCAGGTTTGGTGAAGCAATAGAGATGGGTGACGAACACTGGGATATGGTCAACTATCTAAGAGACTACTTCATTAAATATGGTGTTGCACCCCCAATCAGAATGTTAACCAAATACGCCAAGAAGCAGTGGGGAAGAGATAAAGGTAAGCTGGAGTATGTTTACGAGCTTTTCCCACAGGGTCCCGCTAAGGATGCCTGTAGAATTGCTGGTTTGCCGAAGCCAACTGGTTGTGTATAATCAACACAAAAATAAATCCGTGAAGCTAACAATCTAATTCCCATAAAACTATTTTTTATTTCTTTGTTTTTTCATTTTTTGTTGTTTCAATTTCTCCAACAAATCTGTTTACCATTGGGGGATAGGAGATCACATGAATATGGAGATAATTGGCCAGTGTTCTGTTCTTCACTATTCCATCATACTCTCCCATGACGCCCTTTCCTCTTTTCACCTTGAATGCAAAATTTAGCTTTTCGGTTGCAGCAACTTTTGAATAATGGAACTCGTGACCCACTAAAGAGTCCCCTTTTGTGCTGATTACATTGCTGTTCAATGCCTCATAAATCGAATACCCCAGAGCCTGAAACTTGGGGGACATCTCCGTTTTGACGGGCAGAAAACCCACCATTTCGTACTCTTCGCCGTTAATCAACTTCAAAGTCTCTCCCAGATACATCAACCCCCCACACTCGGCGTAAACCGGGTTGCCGTCGTCACAGAATTTGTAAATCTCTTCTCTCAAAGAAGAATTCTTCTCCAGCTCACCAGCAAAGATTTCCGGAAAACCCCCTCCGATATAGAGGCCATCAACATCTGGAAGCCTTTTATCTTGTAAGGAATCTATGTATCTTATGCTGGCCCCGCTGGCAGATAGAGCATCTATATTATCTTGGTAGTAGAAATTAAATGTCTTGTCCCTGAATACTCCTAACTGTATATGATTTTGAGTTTCCTGCTGTTCGAATATGAGTTTTTCCGGGATTTCTTCAAGAGAAGGCGCTGCTCCGGCTATTTCAATAATTTTGTCGATGTCAACGAATTTCTCCACAACCTCAGCCAATCCGTCAAATAGTTCTCTAAACTCTTCTTCTCTTTCGAAAGCAGGTATCAGACCCAGATGCCTATCTGGTATGGTTATATCCTGTCTGGGGATGGTGCCCAGGACATCCATTCCCGCAAGCTCCTCTACAGCAGTTCGGGCCTTGTTGGAGTGCCTTGCGCCTCCTACTCTATTGAGAATTGCCCCTTTTATTTCCACTTGAGGGTCGAAGACTTTGTATCCCAGAACAAAGGCAGCAGCGGTTCTGGAGAGCCTTTCAGCATTGGCTATAAGAATTGTGGGGCACTGGAGGAATTTGCTTATTTCAGCAGTACTTCCTTTCTCGTTTAAGGCATCATGGGAATCGTAGAGCCCAGTCTTTCCCTCAATGACTGCTATATCTGCATCTCTAAAGTTGCGCTCAAAAATCTCCAGGATATCTTCCCTGTTCATCATGAAGCCGTCAAGGTTCCGGGAGTATCTTCCGGTAGCGAAATAGTGAAAACTGGGGTCAATAAAATCAGGACCTACTTTGTAAGGTTGGACCTTATACCCCCGATTGACCAAGGCCCTCATCAGACCAATGGAAATCATAGTCTTACCCACTCTACTGCTGGTTCCACTGAGTAGAATCCGGGGGAAGTCCACAAAGCTCATAATAATCAACAATTTATTAATTTAAAAATAGTTTTCTACATGGGTTTTGTAAATCTAGATGGGTGGAGTTCCCCTCAGGTGATGTATACCCTCCATATTCAATGACTAATTATTACTTTAAAAATAACACCAATTTATTTTATTAATAACAGGAAAAAGTGATCTCTGTTAGAGGTAGGTGATGCCCGACTTCTATAAGATTGCTTGCTAATTAGAAATAAGTTTAGGTTGGCCGTAACTTTTAATTCTTATAGTTTTACTTTTAATTACTGAACTATTTTTAATTTAGTATTTTCAAGTATAAGTTATAACTTAAAATCAGCAGGCTTATAATTTATCAAAAATCTTATATACATAGTTCGCAGAGGATTATAGAAACGGAGGTGTCATTTGAATGGCTATATCGTTGTTGCAGCTTTCTTCGTATGTGGCTTTCGCAATTTTTGTAGTTGTTTTGGCGGTAAACTGGAAAAAGTGGTCGGATATGCCTATTCATCTCAGGTGGGAGTTATACCCTGTGCCACACGAGAAAGGTAGGAATAAGTGGGGCGGTTCATATTTTGAAGAACTTGACTGGTGGACAAAACCAAAGGAGAAAACAATAGTAGGTGAAATGAAGGAATTGTTCCTGGAAATGCTTTTCATAAAGAGGTTATTTGAGCATAAAAGAAATCTGTGGGTTACCAGTTATCCCTTCCATGCAGGGATTTACCTCATAATGGCATGGTTTGCACTGCTATTTGTGGGAGGTTTGACCGAAGCTTACGCGGGTATAACTGTTCAGGCGAGCGGTCATCCGTGGGGGATGCTGCTTTACTACCTGA
>CAZQTT010000145.1:0-2653 GCA_964596255.1 uncultured archaeon | reverse complement strand
TAGTGAAGACTACTCTTTGAGGATCTCATAATAGCTTCTAACCGGGCTTTCCCAGCCCATTTCTGTGGCAAGGAGGAGCCACATCACACATCATTCTGTCCTTAATCCAGTCCCTTAAGAACGCATCGATTATGATTTATCTCAGGTATTATCTCAGGTACTGTCTCAAATTCAGGAGCTCTGTTTCTATAAGTTATTTCTTCAAAAGGCAATTACTGATGGCTAATAAGGTTATTCTCTTTAAAGGCATCATAATGCTCCCCATCCATACAGTTCTTGAATTCTGGTCTTCTGGAACACTTCTCTGACCTTCTGGAACATTATTGGATGATTGCCGTATGTTCCAATATATTTTGTAATGAAGTAAGTAGTAATGGAATAGGTAGTAGAATATGGGATATAGGGATATTCTTTTTACTTCTACCAATGAAGTTGAATCTAAGCAAGAGGCTTCTTTTTGAGTAGGAATTAATCTGAATCTAAAAAGAGATGTCTTTCAGACTTGGGGAGAGAAATAACTGAGAATCTCGTGAAAGGTACAGATATTAATGGATCAAAATCATCATGGCACAAAGCCAATTTTTTTATAATTTCATTATAATTGTAATCATTGAAGGAGGTGCTACTATCCAATCGGACAGACAAGAGCAGCTGGTAAGCGATAGTATTTACTCCACTCTGGTGGAAAAAGGAAACGATGGGATCGTCATTATTCAAGACGGCTTACTGAAATACTTGAATCCGAAAATGACTACTTTAACCGGTTACTCCGGAGAAGAAGCCATTGGAAATCCTCTCATTAATTTTCTTTCTTCTCAATTCAGGAATAAGATATCTGAAATCCATAAAAAAAGAATGGCTGGCGAGGAAGTACCTGCCAGTTATGAGGCAGAAATCATCTCCAAAAACGGTGAAAAAGTTCCTGTAGAGATAAATGCTTCATGTATTGATTATGAAGGTAGAAATGCCAGTTTAGCCATAATCAGAGATATTACCGAGCGCAAACATTATGAAAAAGAACTGGAAAAAACTATCTCCCTCCATACTGCCACGCTGGAAGCTACCGGCGACGGCATATTGGTGGTTGATAGAGAAGGAAGAGTGTTAAATTACAATCAAAAATTTGCAGATATGTGGGAAATCCCACAGAGAGTTATGGATGCTCGAGATGATAATCAATTACTTGAGTTTGTGTTAAGCCAGCTAAAGGATCCTGACAACTTTCTTAAAAAAGTTAGAGAGCTTTACAACCAACCGGACACATTTAGTAAAGATTTCATAGAATTCAAGGACGGAAGGATATACAGACGTTATTCTCAACCCATGTGGATCGGCAAGAAAATTGAAGGGAGAGTCTGGAGCTTTCGCGATGTTACAGAAAGAAAACAGATGGAAAAAACATTGGTCCAACTAAATGAGGTTTTGAGATTGCTAAATAAGAACTTGAGACACGATATTTTAAATGATTTAACTGTAGTTGGCAACTCAATTGAGGTTTATAAAGACAATAAAGATGAAGAAATACTGGACAACGCTATGAGACACATAGAGAAGAGTACTGAATTGGTAAGAAGGATGAAACAATTAGAATCTCTTGTATCGTCTGGCGGCAACTTGAAATCCTACAGTTTGCTAGATGTCATAAATGGGGTCAAAGAAGAATATGGAATAGAGTTTAATGTGGAAGGTGATTGTACTGTTCTGGCTGATGAAGCTTTAGGCTCTGTTATTGACAATGTGGTGGAAAATGCAGTTAACCATGGTAAAGCAGATGAAATTAGTGTCAGTATTGAAAGTGGGGAAGATTTTTGTGAGATGAGAATATCTGATAACGGTGTAGGTGTTCCCCACGACATTAAAGAACAAATATTTGATGAAGGAGTAAGTGGTGGAGGAGGAACTGGTCTGGGATTATACATAGCCAAAAAGACAATTGAGAGATGGGATGGACACATTCATGTTGAAGATAATGAGCCAAATGGTGCGGTTTTTGTCATAAAATTGAGAACAGCTCAAGACTACTCTGGTATCAGAACAAGCCTGGGTCTTCCCGCATCTCAAACACAGCCTACCTCAAATAGTATTTCAAGTGATAGAACAAAAAGTAAGGAAGACAGCAAGACGACTGAAGAAGTTGAAGTTGACTTAAGAGGATTGAAGTGTCCCCAACCAATCCTGAAGATACACTCCAAAATCATGACTATGGGGAGCGGTTCAATACTTAAAGTAGTAGCCGATTGTCCTACTTTTGAGAGGGACTTACAGTTATGGGCATCAAAAACAGGAAAAACTATCCTTGAATGCATAAAAAATGATGGCACAAGTATAACGGCTAAAATTATAGCTTAACTTTTTTGAGAGGCTATGTCACCAGCTAATGAGAATAAATCAAAAAAAGCTTCTTGAAAAGGAAGGGATAGAATTTGATCAAGTAATGTCAGGAATTGAGAATATTTCTGTACCTATTTATATTATCACACTTAACGGGAAGATTGTCTTTGCTAACAAAAAGTGTGCAGAACTGGCTAATCTTCCCCATGCGAAAAAACTTATTGGAAAAAGATGCTATGAGATCTTTAGTTCCGATCATTGTCATACTTTAACAATTGTTTAGCAGAAATCTTCAGGCTTTTAGTCTGTGTTGAGTGTAATA
>CAZQTT010000144.1:0-2736 GCA_964596255.1 uncultured archaeon | reverse complement strand
CATAAATATTCTAAAGCCCTGCTAATATTATTACTTTACGATGTACTGATAATAGAAAAAAAGCTAAGAGCTCGCCGTGGCGACTATAAAATTTGCCATGGCGAAGGTGTATCTCTATTTTGTTTGAGGAAATAAATAAAATTCAAATTTGATTATCTGGTTTGAGATTCTCACGAAGCTAACCAATCTTCTAAATTGGCACCAGAAGAATACATTTGACCTTCTCAGATCCAAGTAAAGACTGTTTGGGGAAAAAGATCATAGAGGGGGCTGTGATTAATTCCTAGAGAAGAGCTTATGTTTCGACTAATCATATGAATGACACCCCTTCTTGTATGAACTACTCACCTAACATTTCAATATGACATATTGACATATAAACTATATTAAAAAATAATACACACCGTGCTAAAGATGTGGTTGGGGCTAATCCTAAATAGGAAGGCATATAAGGGCTCAAATAAGGTACGATATGGTAAGACAGGGGAAAAGTTAAGACTAAGATGAAAGATGGGATAAGATAAGGTAAAGAATCTGATAATGGATGGGGCATGATAAGACATGGGATGATAAAAGGAATAAAATAAAATAGAATAATATATATGATCAAAGACAGAGTAAGATAAAACAAGGAGTCATATAGGTAAGGGAAAGGGACTATAGTTAGGATAAGATATGCTATTATACTATATATCGATATATAAGTGAGGATTGGGTTTTTGCTCATTTTTCTTCCTTCCTTATGCTCATTTAACTCGATGATAGTCATTGGATTGTTCTTCAAAAGTATATTCTTGATTTTGATTTCTCCTAAATAGCCTAAATCTTCGAGACTGATAAAAGAGAATTTTCATTCTCTCTTCGAACTTTTTAGATGCAGTCAAAGACCTAAAAAAACATATCTTTTCCTTCCTTTAAAAAGCGGCTCATATATGCCATTTTGTGAGGGAAAAACCACCCTATGATATATAATCATCTTTTAATGATATTTGAGTTTAACTTTTTTCATTTTTTGAATTTAGCAACGGTCTCTAAAGCTTTTTGGAGTTGCTCTTTATTGATGTGTTCATCAATCTCATCAATGACGCTCTTAAAAATTCCGCTACTATCAGGGCACTTTTTTAGTATATTCAAAACAGCCTTAACTTGCATGCCAGTTTTTATAAAGTCTTCATAACATGCTGGGGCTTTTTGATGTAACTCTTTTCCTAATCTAGCAACATTTTTTTGCCAATCCTCACCTGTCCACTCTAGATTAGACTCTATTATCGCTAACAGAGGTCTTAAGAACTGATCTCTTTCAAAAGCTCCTTTGTATTCAATAACTTTGTATATAAGATAATTTAGGATGGTTGAATAGTAGAAAGACTTTAGTTCATTATCTGATTTAATATAAGAGCATGCATCTGAGAGAACGATTTCAAGATTTGTATGCCTCATGTTATCAGGTCCTAAAACGACAGAACTGAAAGTCCTCATACGTCTGTAAACTACATAATACTTTTCTTTATCAAGAAACGTTGGCCTTTCTGGTTGTTGTAATTCATCTATCAATGATTTAACTTTATCTTTATCTTCACTAGAAATGTCATTACTTCCGATAATACGTGTTCTAAGGAACTCTTTCAATCTATCCGGTCCTTCAGCTGACAGCAAGACATCATGTTCATAAAACAAATAATATGGAAAGATCTCACCCCTGTATACAACCTTTCTCCATAAGTCTTCTAGAAAATATTTGGGTATTCTTATGGATGAAGTTGTTCCTGAGAGTTTTATAGCATATTGTTCAGTGATTGAGTCGTATCTTTCAATTTCGAATGCCAGTCCTGCGTAACGTTTTGCACCTTTTTTCTTTTCTCCCCCAAATAACCCTCTTATATACTCCCCCATCGGTGCAACTTTCTCTACATCGAGTACTTCTCCTATTACTTCAGGAGAAGTTTCAGTATATTGTGTTACTCTGGCAATATAATCACTATAACTTTCTCTCTCTTCTATATTATACCCTAAACCTGATAGTGGTAATGTCTTAGAGTATTTATTATATTCAAGCTCGCTCATCAAATGACAATTAATTTCTCCTATCCTATTAGTCTTAAAGACCATACATGGGAGTCTCCCATGTTGAAAAGCATCTAAATCTAATTCTATTATATCGCCTTCATTACCTCCTATAGCCTGGTAAGTAAGTATTTTACCTAATCCATGGTATGAATTTGATGTGTAGACTGCCTCTTTTGGCATCAAGTAAGCAATACTCTCATTTGCTGTATTTGAAGCTCCATATAACAATACTGACGATATATCTGAACCAATTACTATTTGACCGACTCTATTGTAGTTTTGTAAGAGCTCACTAGCTTTAGCTCTCAATAATTCTCCATAGGAACCTCTAATCTCTGTTAATTGGTTCCAAGGCGGATTTGTAATTATACAATCTACACCCAATTTACGAATGATATGTGGTGCATAAAGAGAAGTTACGGATAAAGCCCATACACCATTCCCGTACTTGTTAATGAGACTAGTAATAGCTTCTATACTGGACTCTTCTATTAAAGTTTCAACAATTAAACTTGTTATCGGTCCTGCCCAATTCTCCTCCTTCAATTCATTAAACCTTGATAAAAGAGTTTCTTTTATTTCGTTAGAATTACTAGCGTCTCTGAAATAGTTCCTTAGGGCTTGCCAGAAAATAACCTATCATTTTTAGTTGATATTTCTGGGTGTGAT
>CAZQTT010000143.1:0-2757 GCA_964596255.1 uncultured archaeon | reverse complement strand
CGATCTCCTTAACTACATGGTCGTATCTTCTGAGATACTCTCTGGCCTGATCATCAAGATGAACTCCCATTGAAGTAATTAAGTTGGTTGAATACAAACTTTTCGAGCTCATTTAACTTCACCGACGTAGATATGTAGATTTAAAAAATACTTAAAAGTTCAAAAATTGGGGGTCAGATTGTTTAAGAAACATTTCTTTTTAAAACGACGAAGATTGGCGAATCAATATATAAATTGAAGGAGTTTTTGGGAAGAGGTTTTTTAAACGAGGTTTCACTTAAAATATAATAACTATTATTCAACTTCTAAGTAACTGATTTAATCTTATTTATCTTTGAGCTACTGTAACACCTCTAAGCTTCGCATATTTTGCATAGGGCTTATTCTCAGTAATAAGGATAGCTTTCTCCGATTCACATATCTTCAGGCTATCTTCCCTTATAACGTTTAAATCAACGTATTCCTGATAAAAATAACCATCGTGAGTGGTGTATCTCCCATTCCAAATCTTAGTTAACCGATCTAGATGTTCAAGAAGTTCTTGTTCCATTTCAAAGGAATATCTAATAAGACTTTTAGGAACGATGACATTACACCAAGGCATCACATCATCGCTCAGTTTTGCAGCTTTCTTTATGTTCTCCAGAGTGTTTGGGTCGATCTCTGTTATCCCTTCTTTCTTAACCATAAATTTTCTTTCAACTAAAATAGACTTGTCTAACACTATTTTTACTTCTTTAGACTTTAATAACAATTTCTTACGGTTTTCTCGGGTCTCATAGATCTCGCCAGATCTTTTCATTCTATTTATTATATTCTTTGCTCTCCTATTCAGTTCTTTTGTGTTGAATCTTTGTGTATGCCCTATATCAGCTACAAAACTTGTAATCTGTCTTATAAGGAAACTGATTACATCCCTTTCAGGCTTCTTATCCTCTATAAAATCTAGTATCTTTTCTCTCCATCTTTCAAGAGCGAATGGATTATCTGAACCTATTATTTCATCAGGATTTATAATATACCTCCCTTTAAAATATGCCAACTCCAAAAGCCTAATATCTCTGGAGACTAAAGCACTCCCTTTGTCTACAGAGCGTAGAATATCCATATCTATTCGAGGTGAAGTATCTCCTTTTGCAAGACTCGTAGACGTAAATAATGGTTCATTCTCTCTTATCTCCATATAGATAAAACCATACTCTTCAAGTTTTCTTAATATAGCTAAATTGTGCACTCCCTTATCACTAAGTCTCTTTTTATGTTCCTTGGCCAAATTTATCTCGTATAGCACAATTTCAGGTATAACTATAGTTTTCTGATACATTACTTCATTTGCCATAAAAAAATCCAATATACTTTCGTAATTTTGAAGGTAGATAGCAGAAGTATCAAAGACCCACTCTTCAGATACAACTGCCTCGTTAACTCCATAAAAATATTCCGGTTCCGTAAATTCGGTAGAAGTATTCATCTTTTCGGCTATCTTACTAACTATTATATTTAAGAACTCATTAAAGGATTCCTTAAGCTCTTCCCAAAAGAAATGGTTAAGCTGGTAATATATCTCTTCAGGGTAGTAGAAGAAAACTATTTCAGAACCGTCAGCGCCTACAAGTACTTTATTTTTACTTTCTCGTTTAACATCGAAGTAATCTCCAAGCAGTGTTTTTACTATATCAAAAAAATCCTCAAAATCTGGCATTTTTTCGCCAAAGATTGATCCAAAAAGTAGAGGTTCGAATACTGCTGATTCTTTTGGTACATAGTATAGTTCACCCTCTAAAGGTTTCTCATTTGGTATGGGCCCATGTGCTGAGAAACCCACATTGAAAGAATAATCTCCATCTAGCATGAAATACCTTACTTCATCTATTTTATCTTTAATCCTCTCTAAAAGTTTATCAGGCAACAAATACTGTTTAGTGCAAAAAAAGACTTTATCTAATTCAATTATTCTCCCTCTAAAAGGTACTATGGATTTTGGTTTCTCAAAACTATTGTTAAACAACTCTTCAATAGTTGGTAAATCCAGCTCGAAAATAGGAGTCTCGATTAGATTATCAACATCTCTTTTGCCCTTAAGTAAAAGTTCTAGTAACCCTCCTCCAATTAAGATCTCTTTTCCATTATACATTTGATTGGTTAAATTCTGAATGGAGAACAAATAATCTTCCAATTCATTGAATGAATCAATGAGTATCTCATTCTCTTTAAAAAATCTTCCCAGCTCTATTTTGATATTCGAGGGCAAGTCATATTTTGGTAATAGTGAAGCAATCAAATAAAAGAGAGCGTGAGCTTCATTGTACATCCTCCAATCGTCAAAAGAAATTGCCCTAGATGTAACAGTTTTGTTTTCAAATTCAAGAGTTACCAGTCCGTCTTGTAAATCGCCAAGCTCTTTTAACTTATTAGGGGCAATGAAAACATTATAAGGCTTTGCCAAAGTAAATCCAACCTCACTAGGTTCCACATTCATTTTTTTTCACCCATTATTAATTTAGGTTGTATTTTAAATTGTTAAAAGACCCTAAAATCAGAGTCTAATTGGCCCCTATAAAGCTTAATCGATTTTAAACTCAGTGCTATAACCTTTCTCTTAACTGAAAACTGTGGTTTGAAGATAATTAATCTGAACTTATTACTAAGTAACCATTTAAATAATCATTTATATAATAGCGAATAAATCGTGCAAAACTTTCCTCCAAAGTAAGAATTAACTGCTTTATTAGAATAATTATCGAGGTATGTGTTTGA
>CAZQTT010000142.1:0-3045 GCA_964596255.1 uncultured archaeon | reverse complement strand
AGAAGGCTACATCACTGTGAGTCAGTAATGCTTTCTGGTCATAGGCTTCCTTGAACAGCCTAACCATCTTACCCTCCCTTATCTCCCTGTCAGAATAGCCAGCATTCTTCATCTCCAGGTCCTGCTCACTGACCACAGTGAGGATCACAGGTGTGAGGGCAGTATTACTGCTATTCTTCCCATAGTTGGGCTTCTCACCAACTTTTGCTCCACACCACATTACTTGGCCCACATCTATCTTCCAGGGATCCCTATAGCAACTGTCTATCAGGTTTACCACATCACTGGCAAACATCTCCTGTATCTTGTCTCCGGCAATGAATTGGTAGTCTCTCTGGATCAGGTGGAGCAGGGACCCCTTAAAGGAGTTGGTGACCTTGGAGTGGATGGTGGGAGGAACCTTGGAGTTGGAATTAGTGCTCATGTTCTTTTCCCCCACTGTTTTTTTTGAACATGGAACGAAGTTGCTCTAACCTTTCCTGATATTCCTGAGTGGAATACATCTCGATGAGTTCCCTGTATTCTCTGATGGTCTTGTCTGAGAGGCCAGTTATGATCCTCAACTCGTTGTCGCTGTAACCTTCTTCAGTTAAGATCAACACTCTGGCGAAGTCCTTAACGTAGCGCATGATAGCTTCCCCACTGTGCTTGGTCTTTCTCTCTATGTCAGTGTACTCATAGCCTTGAAGGTAGAGCTCCACTATCTTCTTCTTATGGCTAACACCAGAGCCAATATCCTTCCATTTACCTCTGGTAGGGATTACTTCGCCTTTCTCTTCAAGTTCTGTTATATGCCGTCTTATGGTCTTGGTGCTCTCTCCTAGGAGGATGGCTACGTCTGCCTGGGTTAGTAGACCTCCCTGTTGAAATGCTTCATTACTGATACGAACAATCCTTCTCTCCAGTATCTCTTGCTGGGTTTTAGCTGCACAATCCTCAGGATCATACAAGGTCAGCTTCACCGGGATCAAGTGCATCTCCTCTACAGGTATCCCAGGAGGAACACTCCTCGAAACCGCATGAAAAACTATCTGACCCTCCCTCCTCTGAGCTGAATAGAGATCCAAGTAAGATGTTAGAAGTTCAGACAAAGATCGACAAACCGCACGGGGGAATGCGTAATCTCTACGCAATTCATTGTAGAGCTGGGTCTCTACTCTACGATTAAAAGTTGACACAAACTCTCTCGATACCTCCATCAAAACCACCAATCCTGTTCCAGTGGCATGGTATGAGTACCTATCGGTCAAATAGCAACATTTTAGTTTTTCATCACTTAATTATTAATAGATTTTATGATTATCAGATGATATTACGGTCATAATCGGTTACAAGAACTAAAGACCTATGAAATAATTTTAAAATAATATTTGGAATTAAATGCGAACTCCTTCAACTTTGTTCCAGAATATATAAGTCTTTGAACCTTCCTCTTCGATTATTGTAACTAAGTTGGGGTCGTAAAAGTTGTAGAGATCTCCGTTCAACTCTTTCCCGCCTTCAAGGTATACACTAATATTGGATAATATTTTTTGTTTCGGATTTTCAATATAATGTTTTGCAAGACTATCTCTTTCAATTTGTTTTGATATAAAAAGAGTGATGTAGCCAATTATCAATCCAGAAATAAGAATAAAAATTACGAGTAAAACATCTGGGTCGAAATTTTGCCCAGGCTCTTGAGGAACCGCTGAAGCAATGACAGTTGATATGTATATAGTGGCTAATACAATCAATGAAACTGGGCCTGCTAAGTAGTATCTTAATATTAAAGAGAGTATAAATCCTCTTTTTGGAATGCCACTTGAGATAAAAATTAATGCTGAAAGCAGAAGTAAAAATGTAACCAAAACATAAGAAGAAGCAAACAAATTAACGAAAACGTCTGTGCTTTGAAAACTCTCAGAACTTATAAGAATAGAAGTAGCGATTCCCAATGATGTAAAGAGTAGTTTATACTTATTTTCAAACTCATTTTTCCTCCAGTCCCAAAATTTATTCCAGTCAGATCCACTAATTATATCTTTAGTGAGATTTTTCTCGAGTTCTTGTATTTGTGGACTATTTAACAAGACTTGGTTGAGAGAGTTTCTCCTCATTCTTCTTTCTATTTTTTCTCTGTAATAGATAAGAAATAAACCAATAAGTGCAAGAATAATCGAACCCAAGTTTAAAATTGGATTACTCATGCTGGAAATTAAAATATCGAATAAACCTGGCATATTTGAATTTTGTATCTTTTTTATTTAATTTTTCGTCGAGTTTCTTAATCCACGAGGTCAAGCTGGCTTTTATTTTTTAACTGTGGTTTTATCTTTTGAACCAATTCATTTAACTCTGGATCTCGTAGGTTCTTCATTAGCAAATTATAATAAGTTCGCAATAGCTCGAGCCATACGTATTCTAAATCATCTTTGAATTTCGAAAAATTTGATTCTATCCGCTCTCCCTTATAATAAACTTCCTCGTTCCCCCAACTATGGGCAAACCCATTTCTTACTCGTTTTGTTTGCATGATTAGGTTGGAGACTTTTCTATTTATAATACCCCACTCCTCCAGTATCTTCACCCTCGAGTAAAGGTCTGCACTCACTAACAAATCATCAAGCATGAAGCTCTTTTCAGAGTTAAAACCTAATAGTTTCAGTTGCATTATCTCATTTATAAGGAATTCTAACTTGGTGAAAACATCTAATATCTCTCCTCGATCTAAATCAATGTTGCGAACTACTCCGTAAAGAGTTTCACCTGAACTGATATTGTCCTTATAAATTCTTATAAATCCGTAAGAGTCAGCTAAAAAAAGTCGGTTAATATCTTTTCTTTTTTCTTGAAGTCTCTTGCTTAATTTGTTAAAATCAATTACCATATCCAGAATCCTCAGTGTATAGTTACTTAAAAATTTTTCAAAATATTTAAAGAAATTTTCTTACTTTATTAAACCTTGATTATTAAAAATATATAGGTGATGTGGGAGATAGAATACTTTGTGAGGTGCACCCCTAAAAGTGGACAAATAGTTAAGCTAATAGTAACTGATGGGGT
>CAZQTT010000141.1:0-3062 GCA_964596255.1 uncultured archaeon | reverse complement strand
AGATATAACAGTATCCCCCTAAAAGTTAACCCCTAAAAATGGAAGAGTTAAGGTTCTTAAAACCTATTTTCCCTGTACCAATTATAATGAAAGAGGATAGGATTAGACAGATAGACAGTTATTTGGATAAATTGAGAATTAAGGAAAAAGACATCGACCAACGTAAGATCTATTCTGAAGTTCTCGATGAGAGAACACTCAAGTTGCTTTACAAACTATCCTCAAAGGGTATAATAAAGGCCCTGGGAGGGGTTATAAACTCCGGAAAAGAGGCCAATATCTTCTATGCGGATGGCGTTTATGGGGAGAGAGAGCTCCCTGTCGCAGTAAAGATATACAGGATAGAAACAGGTGAGTTCAGAAAAATGGATGAGTACCTTTACGGAGACAAACGGTTCAATGTCAAAAAGCTCTCCAGAAAGGATTTGATGTATTTATGGACCAAAAAAGAGTTCAAAAACCTCAAAAGGGCTTCTGAGGCGAACGTAACGGTTCCAGAACCCATAACTTCTACTGGGAACATCTTGATCATGGAGTTCCTGGGTGAGGAGGAAACTCCCGCTCCCCTGCTATTTGAACTGGGAAGAGAGATCGAAGATATTGTAGATCCTCAAGAACTTTTTAAGGATGTGATCGAAAATGTCAGGAAGCTGTACCAGAATGCCCGCCTAATTCACGCAGACCTGAGTGAGTTCAATATTATGCTCTTCGGTGAGAAGCCTTATCTTATTGATATGGGGCAGAGCGTACTCACTGACCATCCCAATTCAATGCATTACCTCCAGAGAGACATAAAAAATGTTTTAAGATTCTTTTCCAGAATGGGTGTGGAAGAGGATGAACAAAAGCTCATCAGATATGTAATAGGTGAATAAAATGCAGAAAACAGAGATGAAAATTCCGTATGATAGAGTGGGAGTCATTATAGGTAAAGAGGGTGAAGTAAAAAGACAGATTGAGGAAAAGACAGGTTGTACCCTGACTGTTGAAGAGGCCAACATCTCCATTGAGGGAGAGGACGCGATCGGGTTCCTTCAGGCTCAGGATGTAATAAAGGCCATCGGATACGGATTCAATCCTGAAGCTGCCTTTAAGCTGTTGGATAGCGATTATATCATTCTGGACGTCATCCCCTTGGATTATGATTCCAATGATTTAAAGAGGATTAAAGGAAGAATCATTGGCAAGGAAGGCAAAATGAGGAAGCTGATGGAGGAACTGCTGGGTGTTAGAGTATCAGTCTACCACAAGAACGTAGCTATTATCGGAGAAGTGGAGAACGCCGGTGTGGCCAGAGAAGCAGTTACCATGCTTATCGACGGCGCCCAACACAACACCGTAAGAAAATTCCTGGAAGACAAGAGAAGAGAGATCAAACTGAAAGTTCTGGACTGGGAAGACGTTGTAGAATAGGGGCAATCATAGTTACTAGTGTATGGGGTTGATTTCCCTCTACCCTTTGTGTAAGCAATTTTTTGGGATTTACACTACACTACTTTTTGATTGATCCTAAGAATAAGAAGTATAATCAATAATTTCAGATGTTTCTTGGCAAACTCCAACTATTATGTTTACCGCACTAAAATAATAAAAAATAATGGAAAGGTTTAAGAGCTATTGGATGTTTATGCGCTTCTTTTTGGCGGGTTCGGTTTTAGGTAGGGTAACTTCTAAAACCCCGTTCTTGTATGTGGCACTGACCTGATCCATGTTGACGTCGGCGGGAATCTGTACTCTTCTCCTGAACTCGCCGTACTTTCTTTCTCTTCTAAAATAGTCTTTCTCTTTCTCTTCTTTCTCTTCTTTCTTCTCTGCTTTTATGACCAGATAGCTATCTTCAATCGCAGTCTCTATATCCTCTTTTTTGAAACCCGGTAGCTCTGCCACGATCTTAACCTTATCAGGCTCATCCAAGACATCTATGGGAAAATCCCTCATCTCAGCGGGCAATAACCCTTTCTGCCCTTCCATTTCTCCGAATATATCATCTAACCTGCTCTGCAACCTTTTTAACTCTTCAAAAGGATCGAACCATCTTTTCATCTAATTAGCACCCCCTTGATTTACAATAGTTAATGGTTGCATATATTTCTTGTGCAGAACTTAAAAGAAACTTAAATAAGCAATGATCAATATAAATCGGAAAATCTGCTAGTGTAAATTACACTAAATCTGAATAACCCACTTGCTGAGAGGGTTGGAAGGGAGATCATGAGGTGCATTAGAAGATATGATCTCCCTCCCCAGCTTCAGAAAGCTGACCATCAAAATGGGGTATTTCGCTTTTGCTCAATACCGCTTTGAAATATCCTCGAGTGTAAATAGAAGGTAGGTAGGTAGAATGGCAGATATTACTAGTGGTCTACAGTAGTTAGTTTTTCAGTAGTTGTGGGTGATGTCAAAGTATCCTGGTTTAGGACAATAAACTTCACCGTTCATTCTCATCTTCTGGAGTATATCCTTTGCTTTGCTCCAGCTTATTCCCTGTTCTTCTGCGGAGTTTAAAACTTCGTCTTCAGGAGCACCTTTTTCTTGTACGGCTGATATATCTTCTACAATCTTCTTGATAACCATTATCCTGTCTCTCTGTGTTTTGGATGTCCCGGAGAATGCATAGTCAATATCCATCTCCCCAGTTTCCGGGTCGACGGCTATTTGCTCCAGACTTTTTCTAACAATGCCGATGACTCTGTTCACGTCCTCGATGGTCACCTTATCTTTCAACTGCAGCCTTGCTGACGCTTCGGCCAGCCTGATGAGAGCCTCGAGCTGTCTGGCGGTGACGGGCATGGGTGTGTTCTCTTTTGCTTGAGAACGGAGCGAAGAGTAAAAGTCCTCTATGGTTTGCTTTACCTCTTTGGTGAGAACAGGGAACACTGTGCGTTTCGAATATGCGATATATTTTCTCAGCAGCTCGGGATCGATGGCTGGCTCTATCTTCTTGGCTTCAGACATGACAGCGTTTTGATCATACTCTGTGGAAACTATGTTCTTCAGTTTCTCCAGCTTCTCTCCCAGCTCGTGAGAATCGAGTATGTGCTTCGCCAGAGCCCTATCCCTGT
>CAZQTT010000140.1:0-3070 GCA_964596255.1 uncultured archaeon | reverse complement strand
GCCATAAATATTCTAAAGCCCTGCTAATATTATTACTTTACGATGTACTGATAATGAAAATTTGATATTTTTTAAATCTTTCGGCATTCCTAAAAATATAATTTAAGGATAAGCAATTTTCAAATTCAATATTATAATTTTGTAATACTGAAAAAAAAATTAATAGTAAAATAGAGACTATATAGATAGCAGTTTTGAATGAAAACATTTTTAAGTTAACTCTAAATCTTATTAATATACAATGGGGGAAGACCATGAAACAAGAAATAGATCTGGACTTAAGGGGTTTGAAGTGCCCACAACCGATATTGAAGATTCAGTCAAAATCCTCAACACTTCCTGTAGGCACAATATTAAAAGTGTCAGCAGATTGCTCTACCTTCGAGAGAGACTTGAACATATGGACAAACAAAACGGGAAAAACCATTCTGGAGTGTATGAAGACTGATAACATGTGGGTGGCTAAAATCAAGTTATAAATTGTTGGAATATGTAGATTGTATTTATAGGGTTTTTATATCCTTTGGGGAACTTTTGAAGGTTCGGATAAACCTCTGAGTTATTCTATTCTATCAGAAGGATTAGAGATTGTTGATTGAGATGATACAAAGTAAGGTAACTATTCTGATGAAAGCAAATATAAGGCAGAAGATCAAGACCAACTAATTATGTCCCAAATTGTTGGAGTAACCTTCCCTGTTCCCAAACAGTACATGGACCGCTTCTTTGAGGGTAAAGACGTGTTCGTTAAGCCTGCAACAACATACAAACAGCTCAAGCGGGGTATGAAGTTCGTGTTCTACCAGTCTCGCCAGGACACGGGCTACGTAGGAGAAGCCACAATCAAGAGAATAATCCTTATGAACGACCCCCTGAAGTTCTTCGAAACCTATGGAGACAGAATATTCCTCGCCAGAGAAGAGCTAAAAAACTACCTAAATACGCAGGAGAAGTGGAGCAGCAGAGAACAGAAGAAAAAGAGGCATTGGATGGCCATAGAGCTGGAGAACATAAAGAAATACGGTAAACCAGTTAAACCCAAACGCTTTGTCTCCGTGGGAGGACAGTACCTGAGGGAATAAACCTTTTATTTTTATAAGCATAGATTAACTTGATTGAATAAATTTGAAGAATGTTTACAGAAAGGTTTTGATGTAGCATATGAATTCGTAGAGAGAATAGAAAGGTTACTCTAAAGTCAATTAGTTAAGTTAATGACAAATATTTAATAATATAATAAATGAAAAATCTGGTAATGGACCACTTTGTAAGTGAAGATCAAAAGAACCAAATAATGGAGAAAATAACTGAGCTTCTCAAAGAGAAAAATGAGGTTATTTTTGCCTATGTGTATGGTTCATTCCTTTCAGGGGGTTTTAGAGACATAGATATTGGAATATATCCTAAAGAAGAGAACCTCAATTTTGAGCTTGATCTCGAAACTGAACTCGAACAAACATTAGGGTTTCCAGTAGATGTTAGAAACCTAAACTCGGCCCCACCATCATTCAGGTTTAACGTCATAAAGGGCTTTCTTCTCGTCAGTAAAGATGAAAAGACCAGAACAGACTTCGAATCCCTGACTATCTCACTCTACCATGATTTTAAGTTTTATAGAGACAGATACAGGAGGGAAGTCCTTGGAATTTGATGAAGAAAAAATAACCAGGTTGTCTTCTGAGTTCATGAATTCCCTAAGGAATCTAAAAGACCTGTCCAAATTACCTGAAGAGGATCTCATATCTAACTCTCACTACTTGGGCAGTGCTAAGTATTCTCTACTGGTTGCAATTGAAGCTGCTATTGATATGTGCAATCATTTAATCACCAAGAACAGGTTCCGCGTTCCGGAAGGTTACACGGATACCTTCAAAATAATGTCAGAAGAGAATATCTTTGATAAAGAATTCACAGAAAAACTTATAAGAATGGCAAGGTTCAGAAACCGGCTTGTGCATATTTACTGGGATATTGATGAAGAGATGATCTATAAAATCTTACAAGAAGATATTCAGGACCTCGAAAAATTTATTGAAGAATTTATGAAATCAATAAAATGAATGAGCCTGTGTAATCTAAACTAGCATATTCTGTTCTATTCCCCTCGCATTCCCCACGGTATCCATGTGACAGCGTTTATGCCGCCCAACACCAGCACCGAAACCAGGAAAATGGCGATGTTCTGGTAAATATCGTAATCTGAAGCGTATGTGAACGCCCACCCAATAAGGAATAACAGCCATCCGATCCCCGATACGGCTGATATTGTTACTCTCCATCTCAAGTTGAACTCGGAACCCAATCCCATGGTCACCCAGACAACGGAGGTTAAGGCACCTGCAAGCAGAAGAGAAACGAACAGAATACCTATGTTCTGGTATATACTATAGTCCCCGGCATAGAAAAATAGCCATGCGATGAGGAACACCAGCCACCCCAATCCTATGATCACTGATAGGGATATTCTTAACCCCAATCTGTTTTTCGCTCCCTCTTCTCTCATACCATTGATCACACTAACCTTGTATAAAAAACGATCTATACAACCACTAAGCTTCTATCCGCACAAAATTAAATAAAAATTAGCTTCAGAAAGATGTGTAAACTATGTGGTTTATGCTACAATTGGGATCTAAGAAACTATACCTGTGATAAGTAAAAAAAGAAATTGTAAAATTCAATTTCGCTTGACCATTACCATCTGTATCTTTCTTTGATCCTTTCTTCTCTTGGTATGGTGAACTTATCCATATCGAACTCTTCAAGCACCTCTGGAGGGCGTAGTGCACCTATTTTTACGTATTTGGATAATATGGCAATGTCATAATACTCGTTCCCCATCTTGAATTCATTGGTTAGTGTCGCCTCTCTTGAGTAACCCCAGAGTTGGGCCCTGTCAAGTGCGTAGAGGTCTATTGTTGGCGTCTCTATCTTTAGTTTCTCTACTCCAGCGCTGTTGGCGATCTTTTCACAGGCTGAGCACATTCCCAGGACTATACCTTTTTCTTTGTAGTCCCTGTCCAGCAGGATGGATAATACTGCAACATGACTCCTTCTCTTCCTCTGGTCG
>CAZQTT010000139.1:0-3090 GCA_964596255.1 uncultured archaeon | reverse complement strand
AGAACGGCACGCCTCCCCGCACTGAAGTACGGGGTTTCCGTGCCTTACAAACCATAAGAAAACACTTGAGGGTCCTTTAAATCATAAATATTGGTTATCATGACTATGATAGAAGAAAAAGCTTGATATACTTTAAAAACTTATACCACAGAAAGGATTAACAGCCTGCCGGTTGGAGAAGTGTCAAGAGGTATACCATGTATTGTCAACATAACCCTGGTGGTCATGATTGGCTCTCCATGCAAAATGGAGTTGCAGGAATCCATCCCTTCTGTGACAAATGTGGTGTAGTCAAGAACATCTCCTCTGACAAGGGGAAAAAATTGAGTTATTTTATTAGTTCATTGTCCAGGTTAAGGCAGAATCTCCAGAAATTGGGGTATCATGTTTCTGATGCTCAAGTGAGGTTGATAAGTAATGAGCTGGAGGAGAAGGAGGAGTTCGGAGATTTGTGGTGGGTAACTTTCTCTCACCAGAAGAGGGTTTACGTTAATACTGTTCAAAAGTACGTTAAGGTATCACCGGACGTGATTGAGGAGAGCATTTAGCTCCGGCCAGCAGAGACTGAGCTCAAGCTTAAGCGATGATGGGGGCTGGCTGGAGGCAGCTGAGGGTATAATGTTCGCGTAGGAGTTACTATTCGATTGACTTATAAACGATGGGTACATATTTTAGAATCTCACGATTATATGGCAGGAAACCTGGATCTGGTAATAGAGACTGTTGAAGACCCAGATTATATTGTCAGTGGTTGGACAGATGAATTGGTTGCATTGAAGCATTATGAGAAGACCTCAATTTCAGAGAAAAATGTGGTTTATAAGGAGAACCAAGAAGGTTTTATAATAAAAGCATTTATGACATCCAAGGAGGGTAAAATACTAAGAAGAGGTGTAATATGGGAGAAGTAAAAGATGATTTGTTGAAATCTATTCCATATTTCCTGAAGATGCCCTCTAATCGAATATGGAGTGAGTTGGTGGAGCGATTGGTTGTAAAAGAATTCACACGTGGCGAAAACTTAGGGCTTAAGAATAAAATTTGTATAAGGATAATTATTTGTTGTAAAATTATTCACTACGAAAAGTAATAAGTTTCTTTACTCAATATAACTCAGATTGGTATGTATGAGAACAGGATTAGGATTGTAATAGACTCAGAAATAAGGCACGGTAAACCTGTAGTAAAAGGTACTAGAGTCTCTTTAGATATTATATATTAGGATCACTTGCTGGAGGCATGGGGTAGAGGAGATAGCTGAGGAGTATGGAATCCAAAAAGGAGATGGGCTGGCAGCTCGGAGTGATTGCAATGGAAGAAGTTAAAATAAGTGCCTGCTGAGATGTGGTTGGTAGATGAAATGGTTTAGAGATCTTCATGATCGGCAGATTCGATTAACAGGCGAGAGACAAGAACATATTGAGGCAGACCATTTAGAAATGTTTGGCCAGATAGAGAAAACCCAGGAGACTTTGTCAAAACCTGGTATTATTATTAGATCGAGAACAGATCCAGATGTTGAGCTTTTTCATCGATATTACGATGTTACTCCCGTTACCGAGGAGTATTTATGTGTCGTGGAAATTGGTTGAGGATATGTTCATTATAACCGCATATTTCACAGATAAAATAAAAAAGGGTGATGTGCTGTGGGAAAGGAAATAAAAGTTTGGTATGACAAAGAAGGAGACTATTTAGAGGTTCTTTTTGATCGAAAAAAGGATATTTTAAAGAGACAGAAAACGATGCAGTAATGGAAAAAGTTGATGAAGAAGGGAACATAATCGGTTTCTCCATTTTAAATGTGAGCGCAATGAGAGAGTCCTCTTTCAATCGCTGTTGAAAGCCACGCCTAAAAAAGCCCTGCTTAGGTATTTCACCCAAGTCTTCCTGTACTTCAGATACAATACGAATAAATGAAGGGGAAATGGTTCTTTTACCTTTCCTTTTACGGATTTAACAGCAATCTCAGTAGTAACTCCAACCGAAATATTGGTATAATAAAATGAACGATAGTTTTTTTAATTGAACGTTCGTTCAATAAAATACATATGATTAAAGAATTTAAGAAATTCGCAGGATTTAAGATTCTGGAGTATTTCATCATTCACCCAACGGAAGAAATACACCTAAAAGGACTTTCAAGAAAGCTTGAAATGAGTTCAGGGAGTGTGAAAAGTTATTGTGATACTTTTGAAGCGGATGAAGTCTTAACAAGTAGAAGAAAAGGAAATCTCCGGCTCTTCACTCTGAATAACGATAACTTTGCTGTAAGAGAAATGAAGAAAGCTTATTACTACCAATTACTAAAAGAGATGGGAATCGAATGGCTGATTGAAGATTGTACATCCATGGCAATTTACGGTAGCTTCGCTTCAGGCAATTTTGATGAGAGAAGTGACTTGGATATTCTCGTGATAGGTGAGGAGAAGGGAGTTGACAGAAGTTCAATTGTTGAATTTGAGGGAAAGATTGGGAGGGAGATTCAACTTACAGTAATACCTTACTACAAATGGGAAAAAATGAAAAAGCAAGGCGATAAATTTGCAGAAAACGTTACAGGAAATCATGTTCTCATCAAAGGTGCCGAACTATGAGATTTGAAGAGTGCTTGAATAAAGGATTGATTAAAAAAGACTCCGATGCTCCCAAAAGAGTTAATAATTCTTTAGAAATAGCAGAGAGGTTTTTGAAGTCTTCAAGAAAAAACCTTGAGATTGAAGAGCACGAGATGGCAGAACTCGGAGCATATAACAGTATCTTCCACTCGGCAAGGGCCTTACTTTTTGCTAAGGGTTATGTGGAGAGAAGCCATCATTGCCTCAATGTTGCTTTAAAGTACCTTTATGAAGGCAAACTCGGTAAAGCTCTCTCTCTACCTTTGACAAAGTAAGACTCTCCAGGCACAATGTGCAGTATGGTGGTTCCCTTATCAGTAAGGAAGAGGCTGAGTTTGTTGTTGAATTTGCAGACGATTTTTTGAATATGACCAAAGAGACTTTAAGTCAAAATTAGGTTTCATAGCTGACACAGGGTTTGGAGTGCACCCCAAATTTCGGACACATAGCTAAGTTAATATAATAATAGCAA
>CAZQTT010000138.1:0-3119 GCA_964596255.1 uncultured archaeon | reverse complement strand
TGCATCCAGAAATATCAGCTAAAATGATAGGTTATTTTCTGGCAAACCCTAAGAGAGATTTAAAAATTTGAAGGAAACAAAAAATTCCAACTCAATAAACATATGAGGGTAGCCTCTCAGAACCTTTTTTGCCTTCTTGTGTGGAAGTCTATTATAAATAGTAATTTTTAGGTTTAAAATCATTACAAACTAAAATTTCAATAAATACTTAAAGACTACAATGAAATTTATATTTGAGGAGAGAGGTTTGATGAGTGTTAAAAGTATTGTTAAGAAGACACTTGGACTGATACTTATTCTGTATGGTTTGTTGACTATTCCTAGCGGTATCTCTATACTTGGTAATGAGTGGGCTTGGGGGATTGGGAGAATAATAGGAGGTATGATATTTGTAGTGGCTGGCTTATACTTGGTTGAAGTCTGGCCTTTCGAGAAAGATGAAGAAGATTAATAGTAAATTTAAACTGAAATTTTGAATGTTGGGAAAAAATGTCGATATGCCAAAACTGTGGCAAAAAAACGGATTTACCTTATAAATGTAAGTTCTGTGGGGGTTACTTCTGTGATGACTGTAGATTACCACCAAAACATAATTGCACCGGAATATCGAGTTGGAAAGAAAGACAAACACCATCCAGGTACTCTGTTCGTAAAAGTAAAAAAAGAACAAGAAGATTTATTCCAACACCCACTATTTCACAAAGGAAACGAAAATCCAGCTCACTTCTTGAGAAGTCATTAATTTTGTTGTTAGTAGGTATCATAGGATTTGTGGCCTACATGGATTACTCAGAAGAAGTTAACTCATTTTTCCAAGGAGTGAAGGATGAATCAGGCGAGAAAATGGTGAGTCTAAAAAAATCTTTTACCTCAGTCAATACATCAGTAAACGAGTCAAAAGAAGCGATAGAATACGTTAACGAGATTAGGAGAAACCACGGCAAGGGGAAAATAGAGTTTGATAAGAGAGTGTACAAGTTGGCCATGGCAAGAGTGAAGGATATGGATAAATACGATTATATGGATCACACAAACCCTGAAACTGGGTCTTGTCCGTATAACATGAAGGATAAATTTGGTTTATCTCCTGGTGAGGACGTAGCTGAAAACGCTTACATGGACACCAGCGATTATCACAGTGGAATGGAGGAAGATGCAATAGACTCATGGATGGACAGTAGAGGACACAGATACAATTTATTGTACTCCAATCACGTGGCCGGAGCTGTAGCATGCTATAAAGAATACTGTGTTTTTCTCGGATTAAATTACGATGGATTTGGAAGAGGTTGTTATACTGCAGAAGAGGGTGTGGAGTACTGGAGAACTCACTAATCACTAATAAAAAATTGAATCCCAAGTAGATTTGTTAGATGAATACAATTGGAAAGATAACTCTTTGACGAGAACCTGAATGTCAAAGGGCTTGAAGCCATAGACTTCTACGCAAGACAGTATTTGGTTACTTTGCTGTTCGTTGCTTTAACGAGAGTTGAGAACGGAGTTTCAGAAGGGTTAGCTAAAGTAAACCCGACGGCCTTTAGTTAAATCTTTTTCAATTACTCATTACCCTCTTTTTATTATATTTTAACTAATTATAGTCTATGTCAAGAGCTTTGTTAAAATACTATTATTGAATCTATTAACTGTTAATTAAGTTAATCTTATAAATAAGGACTTTCTTGTCGGAATGGGGGATTACCACTAATGCCTGAAACACATGAAGATATTAGATATAAAGTTCTCCAGAGATTGAGAGAATCTATTTTAAAATCTATAAAAGAGATTAGGGATAATCCAGAAGTTTATGAGGGGTTAAGTACGCAATTAGAAGAATACGAAAAACTGATAGAGGGCGGAGAGGATATACCAGTAATAATAAGAAATGAAAGAATTATTGAAGGTGTAGGAAGACCTGATATAGAGGTTTTTGGAGGTAGGATAGTAATCGAAGTTAAAGTAAAAACCTCTGAATTTTCTTGGGGGCATAGTAGATTAAAGGACTACGTACAGTTCTACCCTTATGCGGAATATGCTATAGTGACTAATTATGAAGAATGGGAGTTTTATAATATCACAAGTGGGATTTTAGAGGGAGCAGAAGATATTGATTTGGACTATATAACAAAAGATGTTCTTAGCAAAGGAGTGAAAATACCTCTCTCAACTGAGAATGTTAGAAATATTTTTACCTCAACAATATTACTTGAAGGAGAACTTTATGAGGTGTTTAAGAACCATCAAGTAAAAGATAGTGCCCTTTTCGGGGCATATAGAAACATAATAGAGAGATTATACCAAGAGACATCAGAAGAAGAGATTGAGACGCTTTGCATCAAACATACTCTTATCCAAATGATAGTGTCAGCTTGTTTGACTGTATCGTTGGGCAAAAAAACAACTTCTTCAGAGAAAGCATGTTCAGGTGGTAACTTAGACATCGAAATTGTTCTCCCCTATCTTAATTGGTGGAAATCAATTGACATTACAGACTCCTTTGAAGCTAAATTTATTACAACTCTCCTAGAATCTGTTCATTCCAAGGCTTTACTTTTTGATTGGAGTAGTGGAAGTAATGAAGATGTATTTAGAGAATTATATGAAATCCTAATAGATGCAGAGACACGCAGGAGGATTGGTGAATATTACACTCCTCTATGGCTTACTGAATTCATGGTGAATAAAGTATCCAATGACGTGGGAGGTTTAAACGAGAGAACAGTACTTGATCCATTCTGTGGCAGTGGTACCTTTCTAGTAACCACATTTTATAGAAAGATAAACGAAGGAGAAAGAGCAGGAAATGCAATAAAAGAAATTATCGGTTTTGATGTGAATCCACTAGCAGTCTCAATAGCTAGAGCTGAACTTATGATGGCTTATCAGTCAGTCAGCGAAGAGCCATCAGAGGTTGCAACTCCACTTATTTTTCATACAGATTCTTCAAGTCTACTAATTCAAGAAGAGGGTTCCTGGAAACCTTCAAGTATGCTTGAGGAATTAACAGAACTCGAAAAAGGTGTTGAGTTTGTAAACTACCCCTTTTATGTGTCTAACTATACTGATGAAGTGAACCCCTGTTGGTGGACAGTGAGTTAAGCTATACTATTTAAACTTAC
>CAZQTT010000137.1:0-3149 GCA_964596255.1 uncultured archaeon | reverse complement strand
GAAATAAGATATGACAAGGATGCGGATGCTCTTATAATTGTTTTCTCTGATGAAAAGGTAGACTATGAAGAGGAGATGGATGAGTTGATAGTAGGTTTCTCTGAGAACAAAGAACTGATATGGCTGGAGATTCTTGATGCCAGCAAGGATTTTCTGCCCAAAGTATTTCGGAAAATTGCTGATAGTGGCGTCCGCATTTCAGTTTAACTATAGGTTAACGTATTATATAGGGAGCTTAAAACAATGAAAAATTTTTTGTACTCATAAATAATAATGAAAAAGTAAAGATATATACTGGGGAAAGTCATGGACGGGGTAAAAGAGATTGGAGGTATGGAGAGGTTCTTTGAAAAAGTTGCTGAGGTATTTGAAAATTTTGTAGAAATAGAGTTTGCATACTGCTTCGGCTCATTTATTAGGGGAGATACATTTACATTTAATGATATTGACATAGCTTTACACTTATCTACGAATATGAGTTCTTATCAACAGCTTAAGTTCGCCTCGAGAGTAGGTAGAGAACTTGAAAAAATGTTTAGATATGAATTCGAGTTCGATGTTAAAGTTCTCAATCGTGCACCATTGAATTTTCAGTATAGAGTAATAGATACGGGGAAAGTTATATTCTGTAGAGATGAGGTTAAGAGGATAAGGTATGAGGCTCATTTGCTCTCAAGATACTTGGATTATAAGGTCACATCGGATTGGTTGGATAGAAAGTTTATTGCCAGGGTATAATCATGATGGACAGAGAAGGGATACTGGAACATTTAAGGGAACTTGACGAATCACTGGATGACTGGAGACGTTATCAGTCATTTTCATGCCAGGAGCTACATACTGACAGGGATAAGAGGAATATGGTTCTCCACGCCTTATTGGTAAGCATGCAGTCAACGATAGATATTGCTAACCACATTATAGCTGAAAAGGGATTAAAGAAACCCTCAACTTACCGGGAATCGTTTGAGATATTGTACGAAGAGGGTCTAATCCCTAAAAAACTTTCAGAAGCCCTATCAGATATTGCTGGTTTTAGGAACGTGCTGGTCCACATTTACTGGAGGCTGGATATAGACGCGGTTTGTGAGGTTCTGAAAAACGATTTTGATGTAATGAAAGAATTTAAAGAAGTTATTAAAGGGCTGTTGAGAGAAGACGAAACATCCAGTTAGTGGATGGAATTTATAATCAAAAGATTTGGATGAGAGTAAAGCTCTTGAGGACTTCGAGATGACAAGGGAAGAGGCCTGGAAAGAAACCAAGCAGAAGCACGTGAAGAAGGGATTAATCTAGGTCCTGTTTTCCTCCAGTGATAAATTGGTTTTTCACCTCTTACCCTCAAGTTTTATATACGATTTAATACAATGTACATATATGCTTACCATCTCGGCCAGGATTGATAGGGAGATCGTACAAGAGATTGAGAAGATCATGCAAAAAAGAGGTATTGATAGGTCAGCAGCAGTTAGAGAATTGCTTAGAATCGGTATAAGGGAGTTTAAGCTTAAGGAAGCGCTTGAGCTTGTAGGGGAGAGGAAAGTAACTGTGTGGAAGGCTGCAGAGATTGCTGGATTGACTTATAGGGAGATGCTGGATGAGCTTAGAGAACACAATATTGCTTTTCCTGTTGCCAGGGAGGAAATAGCTCGTGAGTTTGAGGAAATCGGCGGTGAGTAATTCAGGGCCGCTAATCCATTTAGCGAAGGCAGGGCTTTTAGATCTTCTCCAGCTTTACAATGTAGTTATCCCGGTAGAGGTTAAGTACGAAGTGGTTGACAGGGGGAAGGAGAAGGGGTTTAGTGACGCATTTCTGGTAGAGAAGGCAGTGGAGGATTGGATTGGGATCGTTGATTTAGAAGTTGATAGCAAGTTCGATAGGGTTGCGCGGGTGGCTGGACTGCATGAGGCTGAAATAACTGTCATATATTATGCATACCAAAATGGTGTAACAGCACTGCTTGATGATGATGCGGCGAGAGTTTTTGCAAGGGACCTGGGTGTTGAGGTCAGAGGTAGTTTGGGTGTACTGGTCAAAGGATTAAGAGAAGGAGCTATTTCGTATTCTAGAGCTGTTGAAGGATTGGACAGATTATCTGAAGTTATGTACCTCAGTTCAGACATTTACAGGCTCGCTCTAAAAGAACTCGAATCGAAGATAAAGTGAATACTTGATATGTCTGGCCAATCGAAAAATTAACTTACAATAAGCAGGATACAAAGGAGCTGAGGAAAAAGATACCTTATATCTGATCTTATTGAGAATGAAAAAAGATTAAAAGATGAAAGTTGAATTAGGATTATGAAGCAAATAACTATGAAGGTTCCTGACTGGGTTGATGAGGAGAAAGCTTATCTCTGGGTAGCTGAGGGTATGAGCAAGGATTTATATAAAAACTTAATAGCAGAAACCTTGAGGAATGGAATGGATTTGGATTTGAGTAAAGCTCTTGAGGATTTTGAGAAGACAAGAGAAGAGGCCTGGAAAGAAACCAAGCAAAAGTATGTGAAGAAAGGATTAATCTGATTATATTAATGAAACTGGTTATTGATAGCAGCACCATTTTCACTGTAATCGTTTCAGGAGAGAAATCTAAAGCGTTTGAAATTGTTGACAACTCTAACCTCGAATTATACTATCCTGAGGATGGGTTACTTGAATTTAAAAAGCATAAGAATAAATTGGAGAAACTCTCTACTGACTTTGAATTTAGGATGTTGCTGACATTTTCTTTAATTCATATACTTCCAGCGGAGTTTTACGAATCGGAAGTCTCGAGTGCCTACGGAATTGCTGGAGAATTCGATGAAAAAGACACTCCATTTATTGCTTTAGCTATGAAGTTGAATATACCAATCTGGACCAGTGATAAAGATATTATCAAGTTTGGCTTAACCTCTGAGAAATATCTGGCTTTAGACACTCAGGCGTTGGAGATGTTACTTCAGGGAAAGAGTCTTGAGGAAATTAAAGAGAAGTTAAGAGAGAAATACTTAACAGAATAAAATGGTTTTTCAATCCAGTATCACAGACATTGTGAACCACCACAATCACAATCTATATTCCACAATCGAAAAATTAACTTACAATGAAAATCAGTACATCGTAAAGTAATAATATTAGCAGGGCTTTAGAATATTTATGGCTA
>CAZQTT010000136.1:0-3368 GCA_964596255.1 uncultured archaeon | reverse complement strand
ATTCTCAAATTATATGCTTACCAGAAAATATCACAGTTAACAGTCGGTTATAAAGGAATAAGCTGATGTCCACATCCACTAAAAAATAAACTTTTTAATTTACCCAATTCTCTTCTCATTTAAGAATTAGTTCAACCTACAGTCTTCTTCAGTTCAGTGAACTCCTCTTTAGCTTTCTTCAGTTCTTCCTGTTTCTCTTTAACAACTTCATTGACTATGTCTTTGAGGTTTGTTGCTAGTTTGTAGCTTTTGAGGGGTCTGCCTTTTCCCTTCTACTTCATTCCTCGTTCTTTGACCCAGCCCCAAGCCTTAAGCTTTTTCATTACCAGGCTGACTTCATGTTGCCTCAGGTTCGCGGCTTTCTCGGTGGGCCATAGAATTAAGTAAAGGATGCGATTTAAGACCTGTGATGGTAGTGGATTTTGATATTTATGTGGATCAAAAAAGAATGAGCAGCTGTGGGCTCAAATGCAGAGAATTGCCTGCCACCATCAGAAACACTGGAGATTATGTCGCTCACGATGTTAATGTGAGGGCAGAATTTTTGTGTAAAGGAAAGCTGGTAGAGGTGAACAAAAGAAAGTTCCAGGAACTCTATGTGGGTACACTTGAGCCAACTGCCGTTAAAACAGAGACCTTCAGGCTGGAAGTCGGTTTTAAGGACAGCATATGTATCAAATCAAATGGAGTGAAAGTTGTTTTCACTATCACTTCTCGAGAAAGGACAAAAAAGATCGAGAAGATGTTTTACATTTAGGGGAATTCAAATACTATTTTTGAGTCTGTTTCAACTCGGGAAATCAAAAAAACTGGACCAGAAAGATATTTTTAGTTTGGATAAAGAAAAATAGGAAACGGGGTATAGGGGGTTTTGGTTTATCCCTCAATCAATTGATCTTAAATGAGTGCTACAGATTCAGAGAGATCCACTCACTTTGAAAGTATTACTGCCGGAGAGGTAGTTGATGAACTATCTACAGACCCTGATAGAGGACTCAGCGATGAAGAAGCCAGTCTTAGGATCGAGAAATACGGCAGGAACAAGATTGAAGAGGAAAGGAAGCATCCTGTTCTAAAACTGCTCTCACATTTCTGGGGCCCCATTCCCTGGATGATCGAAATTGCACTTGTTCTTACTGCAGTAGTAAATCACTGGGAGGATTTCACCGTTATCTTCACATTACTGCTCATCAATGGAGCTGTTGGTTTCTGGCACGAAAGCAAGGCAGACAAAGCAATACAGGCACTCAAAGAAAAGATGGCGTTGAAGGCCAGAGTGATCAGGGACAGCAAGACCATGAGCGTGGCTGCTGAAGAACTGGTGCCGGGGGATGTAATCCTATTGAGGATCGGTGATGTTGTCCCTGCCGATGCTAAAGTCCTCGAGGACAGTATAAATGTCGATGAGTCCGCTCTAACGGGAGAATCTTTGCCCGTTGAAAGGGAGAAGGGTGAGACTGTTCACTCGGGGACAGTGATCAAGCAGGGGGATGCTAAACTGGTGGTGATTGCTACAGGAGAGGACACCAAATTTGCCAGGACCGTTGAACTGGTGGCTACAGCAAAAAGAGCCTCCCACTTCCAGAAGGCTGTCCTGCGCATGGGATACTCCCTCATGGCAGCGGCTGCCGTGATTGTGGCTATTGTAATTGCGGTAGCAGTATTGAGGGGAGACCCGTTCATCCAGGTTGTTCTGTTCGCTCTGGTACTGGTTGTAGCGGCTATTCCGGCAGCATTACCTGCTGTTCTTTCAGTTACCATGAGTGTGGGAGCCAACAGACTTGCTGAGATGAAGGCTATCGTATCTCATCTGCCAGCTATGGAAGAAATGGCCGGTCTAAAAGTGTTGTGTGCCGACAAGACCGGAACCCTCACCAAAAATGAGCTGGAATTACAGGACCCCGTAGTCTTATCAGCGGAGGATAAGAACGATCTGCTCATTTCTGCCGCTCTAACAGCCAGAGACTCTGGAGACCCCATTGATAAAGCTATTCTAAAAGCTTTGGAGGATAGAGGGGTGCTGGAGAACTATGAAGTTACTGAATTCAGACCCTTCGATCCTTCTCGCAAAATGGCCGATGCCGATATCCGTCATGGTAGCTCGGAGTTCACGGTAGCCAAAGGAGCTCCTCAGGTCATCATGGACCTGGTCAACCCAAACGAAGGAACAAAAGAAGAGATAAACGGGAGAGTGAAAGAGCTGGGCCAACAGGGTTTCAGGTCTTTGGGTGTGGCTCGCAAGAGGGGTGGCGAATGGGAGTATCTGGGCATACTTCCCCTGCTCGATCCACCCCGTGAAGATACTGCTGAAGCTGTGGAAAGCGCCAGGCAACACAATATCCAGATTAAAATGGTTACAGGGGATCATGTAGCCATTGCCAGACAGGTGGCCAAACAGATTGGGATGGGACAGAACATTGTAGAAGCTAAGGAAGCCTTTCAACAGAGGGCGGAGAGAGCGGAGAGTGATACCCTCCAGGTGGATGGATTTGCTGAAGTGACCCCTGAAGACAAGTTCAATATTATAAAGCAGCTTCAGGCCAACGACATCATAGTGGGTATGACTGGCGACGGAGTGAACGATGCTCCAGCCCTTAAACAGGCAGATACAGGCATTGCTGTCCACAGCGCTACCGATGCCGCAAGGTCAGCTGCAGAATTGATCCTCACTGCTCCCGGTCTCAAAGTTATTACCCAGGGCGTAGAAGAGGCCCGTCGCATCTTCGAGAGGATGACCAGCTATGCCACTTACAGAATAACCGAGACCATTCGCCTCATGTTGTTCATATCATTGTCCATCCTGATCTTCAATTTCTATCCAGTGACTACTATCATGATCGTTTTGCTGGCCATCCTGAACGACATACCCATAATGGCTATCGCCTTTGACAATGTCCCCACTCCTGACCACCCAGTCAGGTGGGACATGAGGAGAGTGCTTTCCTTAGCTCTGGTACTGGGTATAACGGGCGTATTCTCCAGCTTTTTGCTGTTCTACTATGTGGAGCAGGTCTTGCAGTTCCCAGCAGAAATGGTAAAGACCTTCATGTTCCTCAAACTGTTGGTAGCAGGTCATATGACCATATTCCTCACCAGAAATAAGGGAGCTCTATGGCAGAAACCTTATCCCAGCCTAAAGTTGTTCGGGGCACTGGAATCGACCCAGGTTGGAGGAACCTTAATAGCAGTCTACGGTTTTCTGGTGTACCCTATCGGCTGGGGTTACGCATTACTGATATGGGGATACGCCCTGGTGTGGTTAATGATATTGAACGGGGTTAAGATGATCAGCTTCAGAAGTAGAGGTGTAGATAGGTGAACTACCTCAAGCTAAAGCATGAGGCTTCCTGCTTCAGCGAACAGACTCG
>CAZQTT010000135.1:0-3404 GCA_964596255.1 uncultured archaeon | reverse complement strand
CCAACCGGCGGTGGCACAGCATCTACTTCCGATACAGCATGCCTAAAGCATGCTATATATCATTAAAGATAGAGTCCTATATAAGGGTTGCCTTCATCATTATAACCAACTTAATAACCACTCAATAGCTACATTAGGTGATAAGATAACATCATATATAAGGATTGGGTCCATCATGGAATAGTAATAGATGAAAAAAAATGAATGAAATTGCAAATAAAAAAACGCCCTTACCGCCCTTAGCTTATCCAAGATAAATTTGGAGAATATTACAGTAATTAAAGGCACCAGAGCAATTGTGATGAGTATAGCCCTAGGATACGGATGCAATCCCCCATCAACGAAAATTTACTTTACTGAGTAAACAACATACTGGTAAACGACAATTCAACATCAAGATCGTGTTCAGCAGCATACTCCATTACCCCCACATCCCGTTCCTGCCCCTATTTGGTTAACCATGACCGCCTCGACCCATCTCCCTCAAAAAATGTGCAGTCTTGTGAGGCGTAATAACTCAGAAACTTCATGCAAGAACTTTTTCTGAGAAAAGAGACCAGGTGATAGGCATATGGTTATGGTCATCAACGAAAGGAGATTAAGTGGTTCACATTATCCCTGCTTTTCTCAAAGCCTTTTTTATCTCCGAAATCTCTTCATATATTTTCTTGGTGTTCAGCTCCATAAAATCTCTCATATCCGTTCTTAACAGGTCCACCTTACCCCCCAACTCATCCCTGGTCTTCTGAGACTCGTCCTTGATGATACTCCCAAGCTCATCCCTGGTCTTCTGAGACTCGTCCTTGATGGTGTCTTCAACTCTGTGTGCAGATTCAATGAATTTCACGGATTGGCCCATGTTGAATATGAGAGCAAAATTCTCAATTTTAGGTACGTATCCCTTGTGATCTTCAACTTTAACACTATCCACAACCGCTCCTTTAGGATAACTGGATTTAACGAGATCACAATACTCGTTTACAACCTCGCTATCTCCATCCACAAAAGCGATCACGTATCTACCATCCTCTGTATTTACGGCTCTAAATCTTTCTATACCACATGAAAGAGCTAACTCTGCCAGATAATAACGATAATCAATATCCTGAACCTTTTCACCTTCTATGATAATTTTAGCTTTCATATTCAAAATTTTTTTACACGACACTTAAAACTTATGATTTCCCGTCTCTGCCTCTTTGAATTGTACAATCTTAGTTTTTAGTTCTGTGTTTTCTAAACTCCCATTTGATTGATAGTAAACGAATCAAACTCCTCCAAATAGGAATCCAATCCATTAGTTACACTCTCGCACCCTTTTAGAAAAGTAAGTGTGCTTGTATTAAAAGAGATTTTCTCATAAATTTAACCTGCTGGAAAAGGTTCTCCTTTCTGCCTCTCAAACAGTTTTTCTTCTTCATCAGGTCCTAAAATCCCTGCATAAGCCAATATATCTTTTTTACCAAGTTCTCTTTTCCCCTTGAACTCTGTCTCCACTTCCTGCCCCTCCTTCAAATCCAGTTCCTCCAATGGCTTCAGTAGCTTGTTTTCATATATTCGTATACAGCTTTTATTCTCATTGTATACCATAGTACTGTTATTCTTGATAAAGATTTAAGAATAAGAAAATCTTATTAGCTCTAAGGTAGAAATGTTAAAACCAGTTAAAATGTGAGGAATAAGAGATGGCAATATCTATCGATCAATTGAAAACAATTACTGAAATAAAACCTCTTACCATACTTATTTCACCTGAAGAGCTTCAAAAAGAATACGAGGAGCTTTTTAAAGAAAAAGGAATGAAAGAAATCACTGAAGGAATGATGGAAGAATCCATAAAGCCTTTGTTAACTTGCCCTGAACAGGAGTTACAAAATAAGTTCGAGGAACTTTATTCAACATTTGTTGATTACAGCATGGTTTTATCGATATTAACCTTAAAAGGACTGGGGCTTGATAGACTATACAACCTGGTTGAAAGAACAGGTAAAATGCTGGAAACTGACGCCCCATCGGAGCTGAGAAGGCCTGTAGAGATTGTATATGACAGCAGTTTACTAATTCTGAAAAAGGTTAAAGAGCTTGGGCGTGATGGGTTTTTAAGAAGAGTTAAAGAGAGATCTTTTGAGGAGTACATAGAATTCAATAGCTATCTTTCAGTTTCAAATTACTTGCTTACTGCATGCTACTCGGCTAAGCTTGGATTTGAACATAATCCAAAAACATTGGAGATTCTAGTAGACTGGTTAAACACTTACATTGAAGAATTGGAAAGGTATGCTGTCTCTTTTAATATATCCTTGACTGACGAATACTACGATACGGTGAAGGATTTTGCCTTGTAAATGCGAGCAAACCTCTAGTTTTAAGAGAGAAGTTAAATCTCTCGAGAAAGAGGACAAAGAAAGAGTTGAGAGGCTTATTAAAGATATATGTGCCAACCCTCCTGTTGCAGACTTTAAAAAGAGAATTCCCCAATATGACTTATGGTATTGTCATTTCAGAAGGAAAAAATATATAGCTTATAATTATAAAAAATGTCATGTTAAATTTGTTTTAATAGTGAGATTCTAGAAATATATTGCCTGACATTCCTCAAGCCGTTTATATTATACCAGTCAATTAACCCTGATGAGAAGAGAAGTAAGACTGTGGTTAACCAGTGCTGAAGACATATACGATGCACAAGCTTTCCTCCAGAACTCCAGATATTTCAGAACAGCTTTTTTCTCTCAACAAGCTGTAGAGAAAGCATTGAAATCTCTTTTAACCACAAAAAAGAGAAGTCCTCCCAAGTTCCATTCAGTTACAGAATTATACCGAAATCTAAAGGGTTCAGGATTTTCTTTACCTGAAGAGCTGGAAAAACACCTTTTCATCCTTAATAAATATTATACTATCTCCAGATACCCTGATGCTCCAAATGGCTTGCCATCAGATAGTGTAGATGAGGTTGAAGCAAAAAGAGCCTTAGATCTGGCAAAAGGAGTAGTTGAGTATGCAAGAGAAGTTGCCACCAGAAGTGACCCCCAAAGTTGATAAACTGATAGCTCTCCACAAAGACGGTATAGGAGTGGAAAGCGTTTACCTCTTTGGAAGCTATGCCCGCAACGACTATTTATTGACCAGTGACATCGATCTCATTGTTGTATCCAATAGCTGGAGTGATCTTCCAATGTTAAAAAGAATGGATATAGTCAACGAGATAATATGGAAAGAGAACATAAGGAATGTTGAAGTGATCCCCGTAACCTCTACACAGATAAAGCAGAAGAATTCTGTTGTTTTAAGAGACGCTTCTCAATACTGGATAAAGATAAAATAGGAAAATGATTATGATATAATGCTGACTTAGGGTTTACTATGAAATAAGTTGGTAAATTTTATTTTAGTAGAAGTGTACA
>CAZQTT010000134.1:0-3408 GCA_964596255.1 uncultured archaeon | reverse complement strand
GGTTAGATGTCCAAATTGGAGCCGAAGCATTTGAGGCGGAAATCGGTTTCTCAAGTCAGAATTGATTTTAGATTTTAGGTGCAAAGTTTTATACGAAATCTTTTTCAACTTTTCTGTAGAAGTTGATATATGAAGTTTAAGGTCATAATTCAGAAGGCCGAAGAGGGAGGGTATGTTGTAAGTTGTCCTGCTATTCCTGGGTGTCACACTCAAGGAGAGTCAGTTGAAGAGGCCATAGAGAATGTTAAAGAAGCTATTATTGGCTGCCTTGAATCTCTTGCTGAAGAGAGGATTAGCGATTATAAAGGAGATATTGTTGAGGTAGTTGTTTAATTTTTCATTTCATTTCATTTCATTTCATGTCTAAGCTCCCTATTGTTTCTGGAGAAAAAGCGATTAAGGCATTTACTAAAGCCGGATGGAGATTTGATAGACAAACCGGAAGCCATGTTATCTTAAGAAAAGAAGGCTCACCCATAACTCTCTCTGTCCCACTTCATAAAGAGATAAAGAAAGGATTGCTTAGATCACTTATAAAGGATGCGGGAATGACTGTTGAAGAATTTTTGAGATATCTATAAGCGTTTAAGCTTCTTCTTGAACCTGAAAAAGGGTATTGGTATATACACAATTACCCGTTTATAACTTGGTTAAGGTCAAAGCTGCGGAAGATAGTGACATAACGACAAAAAATAATCGAGTTTCATGAAAAGAGCGAAGTTAAAAAGCTCTTCATCCCCAAAGGAGCTGGCATACCTTACAGCATCACCCAAGCCCTTTTGCTCCTTCTGCCTCACAAAAAAGATTCCACATCCTCCAAGATGCACAACTCTTGTCTTATTCAAAAATCTCCTCAAAACCCTTTATCCTGGTATTGTCCTTCTCTTCAATCTCCTTAATCAAACCTTTGATTTCTTCTTTCTTCAAGACCTTTTTCCTGTAAAAAGTCGTTAGTAAGCAACACACCGTTTCTATACTTACATAATATGATTCCTTGCAACTCCCCGCTATGCAGGTATTTCTCGTCTTCTATAAGCCGAACGAATTCTGAATATTCTTTCTCAGTTAAACTCAGGATACTGATATTCTGGATTAATTCATCAACAAAGTCAAATCCTATCTCTTTTGCTCTTCTCAGTTCTTCGTATACCGCCGGTGGAATATAAATCTCTTCAAATAACTGCTTAAGGTGCTGGACTGCACCAACCTTCCCGAACATGCTTAAAATATCGCTTCAAACCGCGATCATTTAAATACTTCTTGGATTTTGTGGTCAATCTCTGTTATCTCATCTCCATCTATCTCTCTTTCTATGCCTCTATCAGCAAGAATCTCCTTGAATTCGATTGTTATAACTCCAGCTATTTCAGCAGCCTTGGATAAAGAGGCTTTTTTATTCATATAAAATTCCACCGCAAGGTCAATCCTTATTCTCGGATTATTGCGGATGATAATCCTAAAGGCTTCCTCTACCAGATCTTCCTCACTTTTATAATACTTGGGGATCAACAACTTTATCCCCTCTTTCGCCAACTCGCTCATATCTCTCACAATTATTCTTTCTGTATGGATATATAAAACCATGGTTCTTTACTTCTTCGTCAACCAGCCCCTCAGCCCCCTTCTTCGCAAGCAGGATTTCGCTAACTTCATGTCAAAACCTTTCTGGCAATCCTCTCATATGTAGGAGACATCTCCAGATAGTCCTTCAGCACTTCTCTCTTTATGTTTAACAGATACTCCCCATCCCTAACAAACTCTTCCCTCCCAAACTTCAGTACCTCAAACTGGATATGCAAAGGTAATCTGTGGAAAAGAACTACATCCAGCCTATCTGAAGACATGCTACCAACCTCTGCCTCTATTTCCCTATCAGGATCCCTAACAATAACTGCTATATCAATATCCGACAATGGTTTAGACTCTCCCTTACACTTGACAGATGAACCAAAGATGATGATGGCAACAACCTTCTCATGCTTTTTTATCTCCTCTATAGTTTTATCAAAATCAACATCAAACTTGGTCGACATAAAAAACCCTCATTATATCTCCTACACATCAGGCGAACTACTCAAATACATACTGTACAACAGCTTTTGAATAACCGGTACCATCTCCTTGGGCTGAGCCTTCATCAGGTAGCGTCCTGCAAAAACCTGCCGCCGGAATAACTGCCTTCTTGACCCTCACATCAATCACCACTTGGATTAAACGTATTGCTTTAACGTATTAATTTTTCTCCTATACTGTTTTAAGCTTGGTGAATTTATTAATACGATCAATCTCCTCAATAATATCCGGAAAGTTCTAAATATGCCTTTCGATTAAGATTAAGTTCTTCAGTATCTCTTCTTTGTACTTGTCTATCTCATCAAATAAATACTCAGGACTGAGTATTACATAGCAATGTGGTGGTGTAGAAGTGAAACACACTTCACCCCAGAGACCTCAAGAAAAATTGATAAGGTCATGAAAGATTTTCATGAAGGAAAATTGCTGACTGTATTTTTTATGAAAAGAGTTCTTGGTTCAGAGCCACTTATACCGTTATATGGCATTATAATCAAGCTTTAAATATCTCTCACTCTAATGAATTTATCTTTTATAACTATGAATTTCATTTCTACACTTACAGACCTCAAAACATTCTCTAAATACCTGAACCTTTCCAAAGGAGCGGTTGTTGAAGTTCTTATAAGTATAACTCCTTTTGAAGATTTTTTTAATCTGAAAATCAGCTCACCAAAGTCTTTATCATCTGTAACTAAGATCCTTCCTTCTTCTTCTGCTTTTTTCAACACATCTTCATCTAACGCTGAAGGACTAAAATCACCAACAAAGATAGTATCATATCCAGCATCCTTCAGATGAGTTGCGAGTTTTTTACCAGCGCACTCGTCCACAAGGAATTTTAGTGTCAAACTGTTTCCACCGTTGGGGTTATATCTTCACCTGAAACTACTTTTGCTGCATATTCTAGTGCAGCTTTAACATCTTCCTCCTTCAAGTTCGGGTATTCTTCCAGCAACTCTTTTGTACTCATTCCTTGCGCTAATCTCTTTATTATTGCGTCCACAGGAACTCTTGTACCCTTGATAACAGGCTTTCCTACCATTATTTTTGGATTAACTGCTATCCTTTCTTCTTCTACCATATTTTAGCTATCTCTAAAGTAGTTATTATATTTTTTCTTCTGACTTCTGATTTTGTTACATAGATTCTAGGAAAAATCGGAAAAGAAGTTGAAGAAGCCAAAAACGCGTTCTAGAGCCTTGGTTTAATTCACGATACCACTTTTATAAGAGAACATTAAGGTAGGTCTTTAGTCTTTGCTTGTTGACCGGGCGATCCTAGTAGGTTAACATTTTAATTTTGTTATGTTGAGAGATTGAATTTCTCTTTTGC
>CAZQTT010000133.1:0-3598 GCA_964596255.1 uncultured archaeon | reverse complement strand
GAACTGGACGAAAAACTTGGTCTAAACTTATTCCCTAAATAATACGGAGTTAGAGTAAGAAATATCGGTTAGACCTTAATTGGTTAGAATTTGGATTTTAGAATTTAAGGTGGCCTTTCTTGTCCAGCCACTCTACCTGTGGATTGGTATATCTCCATACAACGTCAGCTTTAGCATCTTCAAAAGACCAGGGAACAATTATCACAACATCCCCTTCTCTTATCCATATCCTCTTCCTCATTTTTCCCGGTATACGAGCCATTCTAATCTTGCCGTCCTCGGTTCTTACTTTGATATGGCCCGCGCCCATCATGGATTCTACTATGCCAAACTTCTCGTTCTTTCTCCTGTTTGGCAATCTTACTCTAACTACTTCTTCATTATCGGTCAGATGACCACCTCTTGTCGCCATTTTTTTATACCATTACCTTTTTGTTTATATCATTATACTGTTTTAATCAAGTATAAAGTACGTTTTTAGGTTTTCTGAGGAGTTTATTTAAATACTTTGCTGCCGCAGTTTTGAGGTCGGCGGGATGAAGCTCACCGGATGCATAATTCGATTTTAGCTCTTCCAGAGAATTGAACTCCATGTCCCCACCAAATTTTTCGTCCCTCTCCACCACCACCTTATTGAATCGGGGAAAAATGTGGTACTGCATGATCTGTATAATGGGGTTCCCTTCCACCTCCGCAGGACAATATGCTTTCTTGATCTTCTTGGCAATCTCTTCCTCGGTCTCTTCTACTGAAACATAGTTGCCCTTGGAGGAGCTCATCTTTTCTCCGTCCAGACCCTGTAAAATGGGGGTGTGGAGGCATATTGGGGAGCTGTATCCCAGTCTGGGAAGGTTCTCTCTGGCCAGCATGTGTATCTTTCTCTGGTCCATTCCCCCTATAGCGAGGTCAACCTTCAGATGAGCTATATCCAGCGCCTGCATGAGAGGATAGACCATCTGAGACACCATGGGGTCTTTTGTTCTCCTGCTGACTTCGTCCATACTCCTTTTGGCTCTGTTCAGCGTTGTTATTCTGGCTAACTGGTGAACGTCCAGTACATAACCTTTTTCCAGCTGATAAGAGCTTCCCAGAACGAATTCCGTCTTATCCTCACTCAGTCCCAGAGCGATGAAAGCCCTCTTATTGTAGTCGGCGATCTGTTTAATGTCATCAAAATCCCCTTTCTCGTTGAGGTATGCGTGAACATCTGCCAGTAAAACAACTACGTCAAATCCCACTCTCTGCAGGTCTATGAGCTTGTTGACTGTCATTATATGACCCAGATGTATTTCACCACTCGGCTCATAACCCACATAAGCTCTCGGTCGCTCTTTCGTTTCCAGCAGTTTGCGGAGCTCTTCTTCCGTAACAACCTCTAGAGAGTTTCTGGTCACCAGCGAAACTTTGTCCTCAACATCCGTGCTGTGCATCTTCAATAAAGCAATTAAAATGATTTTTAAACCTTTTGAATATCAGAACAATCAACTTGAAAACAAGTCAATCTCAACTAAAGGATCTCTCCCTGAGTTTCTTGAGAATCCTGGAGCCCCTCAAAATAACTCCAGGTACAACACCACACAGGTGAGCGGTAAGAGTGTAAAGGGTTTCTACCTCCAAAAAAATACCAACAGGCCAGGCAAGAACTCCTAAAATAATTAGAATTAAACCAATTCTTCGTCTATCCATGTAGTTCACTGTATATTACTTTCTCTCCCTCTATCCATCTCAGGATATCACCCACTTAAGGTGTCCATTGCTCTACCTGACCACCCAGCCAGTACTCCGCATAGTTGGGTGTGAACTTCAGCACCACATATTCTGGATCGTCCGGTCCAGAGAAAAAGTTCTCCAGCATGGGATTCCAGAAATCGTTCCTGGCCTTCTCATCGTCCAGTATTTCAACGTCGGTATCCATTATAGCATATGGCTGTGTAAATGCCTCCTCAAGTTTGGTTCCCTTCCAAACGGTCACACAGGCTTTGGGGTTCTCCTTGATTTGCTGCACTTTGGGGGAGCTTTTCATGGTCGCTGACTGAAGGGTTAAATCGGGAAAGCCTACTGTAGACATGTACCTGACCTTGGGAGCAACTTCAGAAGAGCTCTTTACCGTAGCAACGGCCGCAACATTGACCCCTCCAATCACATCGGCTATTTTATCCTTCAATTCCATAATACCCACCAACTCTTTAATCTGACAAACCATTATATAATTTTATCTAACATTTGATAACCTTTATATGAGTGATGTTAACATTTTTAAACCCTAATTTTTGTAAAACATCCTGTGAGCAAATCTCATAAAAAAAGCAAAATCGGAAAGCCCAGAGGGACGCGAGATTTATACCCTGAAGAAATGGAAAAGAGAAGATATTTTGAATCGGTAATGCGTTCAATTGCAGAAAGCCATGGTTATGGTGAGATTCAAACCCCTGCTTTCGAAAACCTGGAGCTGTTTACCATCAAATCAGGAGAAGATGTTGTGGATGAGATATATTCCTTCCAGGATAAGGGGGGTAGGGACCTTGCTTTAAGGCCTGAATTGACCGCTCCGGTTCTAAGGGCTTACGTGAATGAGTTTGCTGTAATGACCAAACCTCTTCGCTTCTACTATTTTGGGAACTGTTTCCGGTATGAGCGGCCCCAAAAGGCAAGATATAGGGAGTTCTGGCAATTCGGTATTGAGCTGATCGGCTCCGAATCTTATCTGGCTGACGCTGAGGTCATACTTATAGCTTATGAGATCATGAGGGAGCTGAACCTCAATATCGAGCTCAGGATAGGTCATGTAGGTTTGCTCAGACATTTGCTGGAAGAGGTTGAGGAGGAGCAGGCCTCCAAAATAATGAGATTGATCGACAAGGAAGACATGGAAGGGCTTGAGGAGTTCATTAACCACATCGGTCTTCCACAAAACCTTAAAGAAAGTATTTACAGCCTCGTAGGGACTTCAGGAGGCAGAGAAACCCTGGAGAAGACGGCGGAATTCATCCCCAATTTCGATTTCACATATCTTGAGAACCTTTGCGATGTGCTGGACTCCATGAACCTCGAATACTCTCTAGACTTCGGGATAGCCAGAGGACTGGACTACTATACAGGAGTGGTTTTCGAGGGATACACGAGGAGTGGTTTGGGAGCACAGAGCCAGATATGCGGCGGCGGAAGCTACCGGCTGGCACATCTCTTTGGAGGAGGAGATACTCCGTCAACCGGATTTGCTCTGGGATTTGATAGAATAGCAGATATTTGCGAGATCGAATTGGAGGAAGACAAGGTTGTAGCTGTAATCAACATGGGATTAGAGAGTGAAGCACTCAGGATCGCCAGCGAGCTGAGAAAAGAGACGGGCAAAAAAGTAGTGGTTGATGTTATGGAGAGACCTTTGAAAAAGCAAATGAGATATGCCGATCACGTTAATGCCCAATACGCAGTTATAGTTGGCGAAAGAGAGATGCAAGAGAACAAATACGGTTTAAAAGATATGAAAACCGGAGAGCAGAGACTGGTTGATAAGGACGAGCTTATCCACATCATTCAACAGATCTAAGGGCTTGCCAGAAAATAACCTATCATTTTTAGTTGATATTTCTGGGTGTGA
>CAZQTT010000132.1:0-3648 GCA_964596255.1 uncultured archaeon | reverse complement strand
ATTCATTCCATACACCACCGTAATCAAAATCTATTACATTCATTTACACACCTCTCCAACCGGCATTATTGCTTGTCTAATTGTTGGATACAATATTAATATCTTGGCTTTTTATACTCGTTTTTTACCAGTATATAAATAAAAGGTAAAGTCTTAAAGAATAAAATAAAAGAATCAACTTAATTTTCATTTTCGATCTCACCTGAAAAAAATGAAAATTTATACGAACAATCGCTTCAATCGAATTGCGGTTTTAATTCGATAAGTTCTTTGTATCTTTCCAGCATCTCCACTCCCTTGTCTGTAGTATGGTAAATCGTTTTATTCTTATCTGTGTTATTTTACCAAACCTTTTCTCATTTCATACACCTCCTAAAAACATTATTAAAATATAAATAGGAGAATTTTACTTTCTCCTCAGTGCTAGTAATCCAGATACAGTAAGCAGGCCTACTATAGCAGCTAAACCTATCGGAGATACTAACGGGACTTTCGCTTCTTCGCAATCGGGATCATGTTCTCTCAACTCAACACAGTCAGGATCACATACCCCATCTTCCATTCCATCACAGTATTCATCAAACCCACCGGAAGGGCAGTCTTGGGGACAAACACTATAGTTCTCTAATAAACCACATGTATCATCCCCACAAACACTCTCAACGAAACTCAAGCCCATCAATTCAGACACTTCCACCTCAGTTCCATTATCTAGAACACAGACCGAGCAAGAATTTGAATAAATGTTGGAACATATATCACTATCTTCCACTGTTTTTATCTCATAGCCCATTTTTTCGCAGTAACTATGTCCTAGAGTAACCTCTCCACGCAAAAACCACCAGGCATTTACCCATGTACCACTAAGATTACAAATACCTCTATGTCCATCATCCGTGTTTACTGTAATGTATTCATATCCAAGCTCCTCACAATACACAGCTGCCGGATTCCTCAGTCCAAAAGCTGGTTGTAAGCTAGCTATGAATAATATTGCAGTTATTGAAAGGAGCATTAACCCAACTTTAAATTTAGATTTCATTTTTAACCTCCTCTCCCTCAATCTTTATACACTCCGTCCACAGATCTAACAATTCTGCGCCATTTGTGTCCGTAAGGTATTTCACCGTAGCCATCCTCAGTGAAAGTAGCACCCTCTTGATTTTCCCAACTATCTCCCCAGCTATTCTTGATAATCCATACATCCCTAGTTTCGTTCCATCCGACAATGACAACTGAGTGTCCACCACCATAAGAAGCAACAGGTCCATTGCAAACTATTTTTCTTTTTATTTTGGTCTCCTCATCTTTTGTTGTGCCAATAGGATCAACCCGATCGCGTGAAGATATTCTCCATAATCGATCTTCCCAATCTGAACAGGGACGACATTTAGAATTACTGTTTTTTAGTGGGTAGCAATCTTCATCGGGAATTCCGTCTACCTCAATTTCTTTGAGCGCCATATTTGTGTTCCCCCCCTCACAATTATATGTTTTCCATGCGAAGCAATCAGAGATAAGATACTGTTCTGAAAGGTCTAGCGTTTCCAACGTACCAGCCTTATATTCTTCCATGTTTTCTATATTGTATATTGCCTCTGTAACTCCACAAGAAGAATGAGCCCAGCAGGAACCACATTCTTCCTGATCAGTAACATTAGTCATCCAGTTCCTACCTCTCCAGTCTGTCCAAGAGAATGAGTCTGGCAATTCACTGTTAGAAAGAGTGCATAAGTCACAAGGAAGATCACACGGACCACCGCAATCTATATCATCTTCCCCCTGATTCCGTACGCCGTCATCACATGTGGGAGGTACACATCTGCCCTCCTGGCAGGAACCATCGCAGGTGTGTATCCTATGTAGTATATTACATGTTCCACCTGATGATAACACATTATATTCCTTAATCTCTTGATCACTGATGCAAGAATCGTAGAGTGTACCTACATTTCCTCTCACAGTGTAGTTCCATCCACCGTCTGAATCCTGGCATAAACAGGCTCCTTCATCACACCCGTAGGGGCAGGTTACAATATCATACCTAACAATAAAGTTTCCATCTTCATCTATACCACATGAAAACTCCATCAGTTCATAGTCACCTCTGCAGGAGTCGTTTTTTCCAACTAGAGTTCCTTGGTTATAAGGATCAAAGCCCCCATCGGTGTCCGCACATGTACATTTATCATGTGTCAGAGAACAATTATGTGTAGGAGGACATCTAATGATTTGGCTACTCAAACCGTCAGGACTGCAGTAATACTCTTTGATATGGGTTTCATTTAAGCATGTATCTCTATTTTCTTCAGACCTACTCTCATATTCTACGTCATATTGAGTAGAGTGAGTGCCCGAAATCGTATGAACTTCACGTGTGACATTTTCAACATATGTAGTGCCTTTCTCAAAGATATTTTGTCCATCCGGGTCATAACATCCGCATCCATTTGAAGAAACAGAACCATAACAGCTCTCCCAGTAATATATTTCACTTCCGTCCACAAAGCGAGATCTACTATCCCAGCATCCAGCAAAGAATGCAGGAGATGCAGTACAACAAAATTCAGGATCAAAGACTCCAAAATAGTTATTGGTGTCAGCGCTGCACTCGTCACAGGCGTCCCCAACTCCGTCGTTATCAATGTCTCTTTGATCAGTATTAGGTGTTTCCGGACAGTTATCCCATAAATCCATCACGGAATCTCCATCGCTATCATTTTCTACCCAATCAGGATAAGGTTGAAGTACGTAATCAGGAACCGATCCATCTACAATGTAATATCCAGAGATGTTTACTCCAATGATACCGATCTCTGGATCTTTTTCTATTGGTTTGGTGGTTAACTCACAAGTAGAATCATAACAGGTCCTCTTTTCCTTACCGTCCACGAATATTTTAACCAGAGCAATGCCATCGGAGTCGTTTGCCTTAACCTTCAATTTCACTCTATCCCCAAGCACTGGAAACTCTGGGGTCTTATTGGTGACTAAGGTGGGAACATCCACCACATCTGGACAACCATCATAATCCTCTAATCCGTTATAAGTTTCTGGTTTAAATGGACAGAGGTCTTTTTGATCCAGTATACCGTCGTTATCGTCATCAGAGTCACACGCATCCCCTATTCCGTCATTGTCTGAATCATTTTGACCGGGATTTAATGTATCAGGGCAGTTGTCACAAGCGTCTCCTAATCCATCCTGATCTATATCCGATTGATTTGGATTACTTGTGTCAGGGCAGTTGTCACAGGCATCTCCTACACCGTCTCCATCACCATCTTCCTGAAGAGGATTGGAAACAATTGGACAGTTATCTTCTTGATCAGAAATACCATCCTGATCTAAGTCCGATTGTGCGTAAGCATTTAATCCAGAGATTGTAAAGGCCAAAATTACTAATAAAGACAATATAGCCTTCTTATATATTTAAATATATTACCTTTTTCAGGTTCTTTAATTTTCATCCGACCACCCAACATTTAAAAGATTTAACTCCAAATACCATATTCATCCTCATTCTCCACCTCCTCTACAAGCAGCTCGAAAAGTAGCCTCTGTGAGAATACTTTTTACTCATCTTAAAACCTTTCCATACGTCATCGGTTAAGAACTTAACCCTATATTGAACTACCCATCTTGTTC
>CAZQTT010000131.1:0-3677 GCA_964596255.1 uncultured archaeon | reverse complement strand
CCCCATCAGTTACTATTAGCTTAACTATTTGTCCACTTTTAGGGGTGCACCTCAATGTGATAGAGTTGGATTTAACAATTAAGGAACAAGTTTGAATAAGCATTATTAAGGTTTTAATACCATATTTGAGGATCTATCAACCCCTCTTTCACAAAGGTCCTTCGAGAGGATTCAGCCAAAATCAATTTTCAATAATGTCAGATATTCAGCAATATTTAATACCTACCGCAAATAATTGATTAAGCAGAGAGATACCATGAAAGAAGGAAAGATCTGTCAGAGTTGCGGTATGCCAATGGTTGTAGAGGAAACATTTGGTACAAATGCTGATGGCAGCATAAATGAAGAGTACTGCTGTTTTTGTTTTCAAGATGGAAAATTTACTGAACCTAAGATTACTAAAGAGGACATGATTGAGAAAGTATCAGATTTTATGATCCAAATGGGTATGCCTGAGTCTCAGGCTAAAAAAAGAGCCAGGGACACAATCCGTAAGCTAAAGAGATGGAGAGGAAAATAAATATTGGCTAACCTAAATTGAAGAACAAGAAGTGTATTAGGTTAACAGTCCTGATTCGAATAATTTAATTATGGTCAGCTGAAAGGTAATATACTCGACTCCACTCCGGTCGATTGGAATGTCAGATAAGCAGTTAAAAGTATGAGGGCCAAAATCAATACACCCACTATTGCGTTCAACGTGTTTCTATTCATTTAAATTACCTCCATTTATGATGAAGTATCTATTTCTCTTATTTACAAATTTTTTTGTACTCTAAATAATTAAAATCATGATTAGGATTTTTTGATCAGCACTCTTAACTCCGCTAAAAGTGATTCTATAGAGCTAACTAAAACTTAAATATGGTTAGTTGTTTCTATCCATCGGGTGTAGCCACATGGTAACATTGCTTGACTATGGAGCAGGAAACGTAAGAAGCGTTAGAAATGCCATAAAGAAGCACGGCTACTCTATTAAAGATGTTTACGGCCCAGAAGACATATTAAATGCTGATAAGTTGATCTTTCCGGGTGTGGGAAGTTTCGGCAGCGCAATGGAGAAACTTTTTGAAGACGGTCTGGTAGAGCCGTTAAGGGAGTATATAAGGGCAGGCAAACCGTTTCTGGGGATTTGTCTGGGCCTTCAGACCCTTTTTGAAGGCAGTGAGGAGTCGCCTGACATCCCGGGTCTGGGTATCATAAGAGGTAAAGTGAAAAGATTTGATGATGAGTCCCTATCCATCCCCATGATCGGCTGGAACGGAATAAACATAAAAAAGAATTCCAGCTTATTTGAGGGTTATAATGGAGAGAAACTCTATTTCGTCCACTCTTATAGGGCTGTGCCTGAAAAATACAACTCTGATTGGGTCTTAACTGCCACTGATTACGGTGGGGAATTCATAAGCGGTGTGCAGAAGGGGAACGTTGCCGCAGTCCAGTTCCACCCTGAAAAGAGCGGTGCTTCCGGTTTGAGGATACTCAAAAATTTTCTGGAGTCCGAAAACCTTTCACAACGTGCACATACTAATACCATTTCCAATGAGGGAACTAAACTGGCAAAAAGGATTATTGCCTGCCTGGATGTCAGGACCAACGATGAAGGGGATCTGGTTGTCACCAAGGGTGATAGATATGATGTGAGGGAGAAAGGAGAGGTCAGGAATCTGGGGAAACCTGTAGAACTTGCCAAGAGGTATTTTGAAGAGGGCGCAGATGAAATAACCTTCCTCAACATCACCGGTTTCCGTGATTTCCCTTTGAAGGATCAACCCATGCTGGAAGTACTAAAACAGACCTCTAAACAAGTGTTCGTTCCCCTGACCATCGGGGGAGGGATAAGAGAGTACACTGACGCAGATGGGAACTACTACTCTGCACTGGACGTAGCATCAGAGTATTTCAGGTCGGGAGCGGATAAGATATCCATAGGAAGCGATGCAGTATATACCGTTGAAGACTACCTCAGCACTGGAGAAAGAACGGGTAAAAGCTCTATTGAGCAGATATCATGGGTTTACGGGAATCAGGCTGTAGTAGTGTCCATCGACCCCAGAAGAGTATATGTTAACTCACCTCAGGAGACTGACCACAACACCATAACAACCGACCTAATGGGACCCAATGGTGAAGAATATTGCTGGTATCAGTGCACGGTGAAAGGAGGGAGAGAAGGCAGAGATGTGGACGCTCTACAACTGGCGCAAACATGTGAGCGGCTGGGTGCAGGAGAAATCCTGCTCAACTGCATGGATAGGGACGGTACCAACATGGGGTATGACATTGAGCTAATTGAACACATCAAACGCGGAGTAGGCATTCCCATTATCGCTTCCAGTGGTGCTGGTAGGGCTGAACATTTTTACCAGGTCTTTGACCAAACAGATGTAGAAGCCGCTCTTGCGGCGGGAATATTTCACCGAAAAGAAGTCCCCATACAGGATATTAAGGATTATCTGAAGAGTAGAGGAATTGAGATAAGATAAATAGACAATCCTTTGAGTTGTTTTTAATTCCTCTATTTTTGTTGTTTATTATATAGTCTGTAAGATTCTAAGAAAATTATAACCCTACACTCTTTACATTACTATAATTATCCTTAACGTAAATCATTAGGATATGGATAAAATGAAAAAGTATATCAATTTAACTTTTGAGATTTTAAAAGTGTAACTAATTAAGTTGAAGGGGTTGATTATTTGAGAGTTAGGCTTGTGGTCTTCATCAGTTTACTTGCTGCTGGATTCATTTTTCTACCCCAGGTAGTTGGTCTGTTTGCAGGGCAACACTACTGGTATGATCTGGAGGGAGAACAAAATATTCTGAGCAGTGATATTGGGTGTGAGAAGTGTCATGCCGATGTCGCTGAAGAAATGAACTCTCACGTTGGGCCTCACACTGGTGAAACAGGTTATGGTAGGATGGAGTGCGCTCAATGTCATAGGGTCAAACTTGGTACATATCAGTTCGCTGCCATCGGAAACGACTCCAAAGTATTCCCCGGAGGATACGCACACGCAGCTGCAACAGTGGCTTGCATGGACTGCCACCAATACGTTACTAAAAATGAGTTTGATACCTATACTGTGGGAGAGAACCATGCTGCCTATAAAAAGGGGAAAAATGATTACTGGTTCCAGAAGTGTGAGAGGTGCCATGGTAAAGGAGGGGGCAAACAGATACCACCGGCAGGAGGTTTCGGACTTACAAACGGAACTGGAGATTCTGGCAGTAGTGCAGCTCACATGAACTTTATAATTAGTTCAGTGAATAACTCCTTATTGAAAGAGGAGAATGAAGCCTGTATCGGCTGTCATACTGCAGCACCGGTGAAGATCAACTGGTCTCATGCTTCGGACCTTGAGTTTGAAGTGGTCTTTGGTGAATTTAAAACTTCTAAGTGGAATGTTACCGGCTGGCGGGCCAATGGAACAACCAACGTAACCATATGGGGCAACACATCTGGTGGGGGAACAACAGATGGCGAAAACTGGCCGGGCAATATAGATGATACCTATACATTCAATTAATTTATAATATAATACAGTTTAGATAATTAACTAAAGGTATGTAGGAGGCAAGATTAGCTGTTAATAAAGGAAAGAGCTGTTAATAAAGGAAATGGACTGCACCCATTTTGGCGGACACTGTTCTAAGTTAATGGTTTATATACTTAT
>CAZQTT010000130.1:0-3818 GCA_964596255.1 uncultured archaeon | reverse complement strand
GAAAAGGAAAATGAATTTGAGGGAGTTCCGGGAAGAAAACGGGGAAGAAAATGACCGATGAGGATTTGAGAGACCTTTTTTACAAGAAGATCGAGGAGCTGGCCAAGATCGACCACAAAAGAGATATCAGGGCTGGTAAGCCGGAGGCAATTTTTGCGGAGTTCAAGGAGCCTGAAGAGATAATCAAAATAACTAAAGGCTACCTGGATTCCTGCGGAAAAGCACTCGTCACCAGAGCAAACAAGGAGGTCATAGAAACCATCAAGAACGAATACCAGTCCTCCGAGGTAAATATCCAGGTCAACGAAAAGGGGAGAACTGTCTCCTTACACAAGAAGGATGAAAGCTGCGAAGTCCAGGATCAGGAGAAGGGTCAACAAAAGAAAGGTAAGGTGGCCATTATCACCGCCGGCACGTCAGACATATCTGTAGGTGAAGAGGCAGCATCTACGGCAGAATTTTTGGGACTGGAAGTTCTGAAGTTTTATGATGTGGGGGTAGCCGGTATTCACCGCTTGATCGATCCTATCAAGGAGATATATGAAAAACAGGTAGAAGTTATCGTAGTCATAGCCGGTATGGAAGGTGCTCTCCCCTCTGTAGTAGCAGGGCTTGTTGACGTCCCTGTTATAGCTGTTCCCACTTCAATTGGTTACGGTACGAATATGGGTGGTTTGACTCCTCTGTTCTCCATGCTTCAGACCTGTTCATCGGGTGTAGCTGTGGTAAACATAGATAATGGTTTTGGAGCGGCTGTTTTTGCCAATATGATCGCCAAAAAATCAGGACAGTAGCCTGATTTGAAATTTTAAAAGTACTAACTTATCTAATAAAAACTCTGAAGTTGTTTAAAAATCGAAAAGAAAATATAGGATACAAATATGTTCATTCGGTATGAATAGAATACTGATTGTAATTTTAGTAGTTACTGTGATACTGGTGTCCCCGGTCGCGGCGAGTCAGGAATCCTGCGGATTATGCCATGATCTATCGGGGATGGATTTTAACAGCAGCATTCATAAAAGGGTGAGCGGTATAGACACAGGTTTCCAGCAGACGACAGGTAAGGACTTCAACATGGATACACCAGACCAGTGCTTCCAGTGCCACACTGAAGATTGTACTGCGTGCCATCCTGTGCACAAAAAGACCATTGACATGACCGGATGCAATGAATGCCACGGTGGCAGAATCGGAGCCAATTTTGTGGGTAAATTATATGAGCTGAAAGAAGACGCTCCCCATCCAGACGTCCATTATGAAAAAGGGTTTGAGTGCCTGGATTGTCATGATGTAGACAAACTTCATGGTGACGGAAATTACTACACTTTCGCCGAGCAGGCTGTGGATATAACCTGTGAAGACTGCCATGTGGAAGGCAAAGAAGTTGAAGGTAAGCAGGCAACTTATGACCCCGGAACCGATGCCCACAGATTGCATCAAGATGTTGACTGCTCTGCATGCCATGCCGGATACTATCAGACATGCAAGAACTGTCATCTGGACACGGGTGAGATAGACAGTTCCACTATAGAAGATTTCCACATAATGAAATACAACGACAAGTACTATCCGGCATACATCCAGTCCGTTAGTCTGGGCGACATGAAATCAAAGGGTGCAGGAACACTCAGTCCCCACACCATCACCGCTGATGCCAAAGAATGTGAAGAGTGCCATGAGAACGAGGAAGAAGTGTTCATGACCAATTACGATGGAAGAGTCTTCGGACCTCCCGGTACAGAGCTTGCCGAGCCACCATCCGAAGTGGCAGCCGATCTGAGCTACTTCGGCGTAAACTACGAGCTAAGCATTACTCTACTGGGTACCTTAATAATCGGCGCAGTAGTCCTGGGGTTGGCCGTCCACTTCATCAAGAGAAGAATTTCCTTGGGGAGGTGGATCGGATGAGCAAGCTCTACCAGACAGGAGTACCGAGAGAAGAGCCAGAAGGTGAAGAGGAACACCATGTTGATTACGGGGCTATCGAAGTAAAAAGACATTCAGCACAGTACAGGATCTACCACTGGGCTACAGTTATTATCGGACTTATAATTGGATGGACCGGACTGAGACTGGGAGCAATGTATGGTGTGGCCTTCCCGGACATGCAGCTGTCCCTGACTCTTCACGTGTACCTCGGCTTTGTGTTTGCCGGTCTATTCGTGCTCATCTTCGCCTACGTCATTGCACATGAATGGGAATGGTTTACCCTGACTCGCATCCCCTACGCCACAAAATTCTTCATTCTGGAGCTGCTATCGTGGTTTAAGGTGATACCTCACGTTGAGGATCCCAGAGGATATGACAGCCGAAAGAATAAATATGTAGAAAAGCTGGTACCTACAGAAGTTATAGTTCTGTGGCTGTACATCGTCCTGGTCCTGATTATGGGAGTAACCGGTCTGCCACTATATTACACGGACATTCTATCTCCAATAACTCAATTCGCAGGCCAGTTCGCAGTATACTTTAACTTTGCCGACGGAGAAATGGTGCTCAGAGCCGTTCACCGCCTGTTCATGTTCATATTCCTTATGACTATGCTGATCCATGCGTATGCGGTGATAATCTTTGACGTGCTGGGCTCAATGATCACCGGTAAGAGAGAAGAGAAAGTGAGAAGATAACCACAAACAAAGCAAACCTTTTCATTTTTTTCTTATTTTATTTTTGTTTTTGTTATTTTCGCTCCTATTCGGTTTCGGTTGTTCTCTACGGTGTTCTGTACGGCCTTCTAGAGATAATTGATTTTAATAAATGGTAAGAAAGTTTAAGTTTATTTTAGACATAATTATCCTTAATGGCATTATTCCGCAAAAATCGGGAGAAGGTTGAGATGAGCAACCGTATACTTCATGTCAAGCTGGATTATGTTGCTGAATTATTAATTTATCATAGAGACCAGATGTTTTCTCCATTTGCCAAGGAGAGAGAAGTCAAGGCTGCCGCAAGATCTGTGGAAAGGCTGTTAAATGATTCGGAATATACCTTCTCCCAAGAAAATGCCAGAAAACTGAATATATTGGCCAAAGAGCTTCAGAGGTTCTCTATGATCAAACTGGGAGACATGGACAAGTACACTTTCCACATCAGAATAAAATGGATGCTTAAACTGATCGAAGATCTAAAAGAGAACACCACATAAATTCTTAAAAATTTATGCAGGCTTTCTGCCGATTATAAGGCTGGTTACCGACCCTGTATCCTTTCTTTCTACGTTTTTTAGACCTGCATTCTCCATCCAATCCTTAACTTCGGTTTCGGTGTATGTATCTCCTGATTGGGTGTTCACCAGCATATTGAGGGCAAAAATGGCCCCAAAGCTTGGTGTGGTTCTGGTCTCGTCCATAATAAAATCCTGCACAACCAACTGGCCTCCGGGGTTTAATGCATCTGCGCACTTTTTGATCAATCTCTGGTTCTCCTCGGGGGAGTTGATGTGAATTATCGCCGACAGGAACACCAGATCATATCCACTGCCGAAATCGTCAACCTTATAATCCCCGGGTATGGTATCTATCTGGCCATCCAGCCCCTCTTCTTGAACATATTCCCTTGTGAGGGGAATTACATCTGGCAGATCAAAGACTGTTGCCTTAATATCGTGCTTAGCTTTTACAAAAGCCATGGAAAAAGCTCCAGAACCTCCTCCCACGTCAAGGACCGCATTAACTCCGGATAGGTCGAGCATTTCCACTACTTTGGGTGCGGTATTCTGTGCTCGCTCGTGCATGGCAGAAATAAAGCTCTCCAAATCTCTTTCATCTCTTTCTCTTTCAGCAGGTTCCCCTTCCTTAACAACCTGGGTAAGCTTG
>CAZQTT010000129.1:0-4053 GCA_964596255.1 uncultured archaeon | reverse complement strand
AAAGTATGAAAAGGCTTAGAAAACGAATTAGGAAACCCAGAAATGCGTTCTGGAGGGGTGAATCATAATTGCTTGTAATACCTTCTGATTCCCCCTCTAACCCTTTCTGCAGGCAGATTCTTCTGATTTACACTCGAGAATACGTTAAAGCGGTATTGAGCGGAGCGAAATACCCCATTTTGATGATTGAACTTTCTGAAGTTCAGCCGCATGGCATCGCTTCGCGATACCACTAGTATTAAGAGAACATTCAAGCTAGTTCGTTAGTCTTTGCTTTTGACTGGTCAATCTTAAGAGAGGTATACTTACCAAGCTGTTTATAGTTTATATTACAGTGAAAAAATGATACTGTATTTTGCTGCAATTCTGTTTTTTGAGAGTTTTCCTTAGGCCGTGCTTACTCTTGTTTAATAACCCCCAGAACGGTTATCGCTGCGATGCAAAGTGCTACCATGAGATGAGCTCTCTACACCCTGCCTGAATTGTTTTTGGTTTTTGGAGAAACATTTAAAAAGATAGTAGTTTACGGTGTATCCTTAGAGATTACTCGAGATTTTGAGGGGTTAAGCCACTTCCAGAGAGGGGTGCACCTTATCTTTTTATTTTCTAATTGAATATCTTCTTGGTAGTCCCAGGTAATGATAAGCAAGTTATTGCACTTTAGATCGTTGCTCGCCTTCAGCAAAGCTCTAGTCTCCCTCTTATCTATTTCATCTCTGTCAGAAGCGTAAGTTACCTGGACCAGTTGTTTAACGGTCGTACCTTCTTTGACCACGAAGTCGACCTCTCTCTGGTTGTGATCCTTCCAGTAGTAAAATTCAACCAAGGAATTAATGCTCTTTTTTCTCAGGAGTTCTATCATAACCACGTTCTCCATCAATCCTCCTGTATTTTCACCAGTTTTGAAGGTTAGCGTATTGATCAATCCTGTATCAACTATGTAGACTTTCTTGGGGGACATCAAAACCTCTTTGTGTTTTGGAGAATATTTGCTTAAGAGAAAAACAATGTATGCTTCTTCCAGATATGATGTATAATTCCTTGCCGTGTGAGTGCTTCCAATCCCAAAGACATTCTTTATCTTGTGAAAAGAGATGGGCTGAGAGAAGTTGGATACGAGGTAATTGGATATTTCCTTGAGGACCTGTACATACCTCAGGTTATACCGGCTTATCACATCTCTGGTGAGGATGTTGGAATACAGTGTGGCCAGATATAGTTTAGCGTTTTCCCTATCCTTAACTGCCTCCGGGAAACCTCCCCATTCAATATAATCCCCTAGCTTCTTCATCAGTTTCGACTTTAACCTGGTGCTGTATAAGCTCTCTTCAGTGTACTCAAACCCCTCAAAGTTCAGGAACTCCCTGAAAGAGAACGGAAAAATGCTGATGGGAACATGTCTCCCTGTCAGATGACTTGCCAGCTCTTTGCTCAGAAGTTTTGCGTTGCTTCCCGTGACCACCACATTTAAACCCTGTCTCTGCAACCTGTTGACAAATAATTCCCATCCCTCGATGTTCTGTATCTCATCTAAAAATATATGATCTATATTCTCGTATAATTCGTAAAATGCTTCCAGAATAAGGTTTAATTCCTTCGCCTCTACGCCTGCCAGCCTCTCATCATCAAAGTTCATGTAAGCGTAATTTTTTCCATCCAAGAGCTGGAGAGAGAATACAGATTTTCCTGATCTTCTCACACCGGTAACCACTTTGGTCAAATTGGTTCCCATGGAGCTCTTCCAGTTATCAAGAAACTCTCTTTCAATGATTTTTTCCTGTGTAAAGATACGCTCCACTTCTTCTTTCTGGTCAACTGCTATGGATTTAATGTGTTCACGGTTCATTAAACAAGTTTAATGCAAACTTTCTTATTAATCTTTGCATTATAGTGCAAAGTTTGATCCTAAGTGATGGACAAGAAGATTTTGGTGTTGCCATATCAAGAGGGTGAAGGCCTTTACTCTCCACATAGTAAATCGTCCAATTAAACTGTTGCGCTAGCTTTCCACTTCTGAACATTTTTGGTATAAATCTTCTTGCGGGCGTTCTTAACCTTCAAACTCTCATCTACAAAGCATTTCGCACTCTTTCATATAAAGTAATGAGGAATAAACGCTACTTCAGTACCTTCAACTTCTCTCAGCTTGAAATCTCTTTGAGTGAAAACCACACCTCTTTCCGGCTTATAACTTTTTATAAAGCTGCGGAAACCTCTATTTACTTTCGTCTCGCTTTTTACTTCCACTGGCACTAATTTCTGGTCTGTATTTATCACAAAATCTACTTCTGCTTTCCCGGTGGTCCGCCAGTAGTTTATTTTCTCAAAATCTCTCTTTAACTCGTTAAGGATAAAGTTCTCTAAAAGGGTTCCTTTATCGTTCCTGCTTTCTAATGGCAGGAAATTATTTATTATGGAGTTCCTCAGTCCAGTGTCTACAAAATAATATTTTCTCGATTTTCTCAGTTCGGTTGAGAGGTTTTTGTGGAAGGGGGGAATTAAAGAGATCAGATAAGTGTTGGAAAGAATAGAGACGTAGTTATCCACAGTTTTATAGTCCATGTTCAACAAATTCATTAGAGATGAGAGGTTGAGCATCGATCCATTATTGAAGGCCATATAATTGATGAAATCTCTAAACTTATCTATGTGCCTTATTCCCAAGAAGAAGAAAACATCCTTCTCAACGTAGGTTCTAACCAGATTCTTCAGCAATTCTTTTTTTATTTCCTCGTCATCCTCTTTTACCACCGCAGGGAACCCCCCGAAAACCACATAATCCTGAAGTAAAGAATAAAATTCCTTCTCAAAAACAGGCTCACCAATTCTCTCTCCCTTGAATACGAAGTCCATAAACTGAGACCTATAATCCAAGAAAGTCTTGTGCAGATCCTTTGCCTTCCACAACAGGAACTCTTCAAAATTTAAGGGGAACAGCTCAAAATATACGCCTCTACCAACCAGGTATTTGCCCACTTCCACCTTTATATCGAATGAGCCTGAGCCGGTAACAACCAATTTTAGTTTGTCTCCAAACAAATCGTAAATAAGTTTCAGCACTTTACCCACATCTTTCACGTATTGGGCTTCGTCTACAAACAAGAACTCTTTATCCATATATCTGCTGACGAACTGCTTCGGATTCATTTCCATAGCTCGCTTGAGGTCCTCGTCTTCTAAAGTTATGTAGTTGCCATCAAACTCCTCATTGAAGTGCAGAAGCAGGGTTGTTTTTCCAGCCTGTCTAGGACCCTTTACCAGAACAATTTCTTTCCTATCCATCCATTTTTTCATTTTTTCTTCTATTATTCTTGGGTAATACTCCATAAATAATAGCGTTAAATTTCGGTATATAAAGCTTTTCTATTACGGTTGGTGAGCAAGAAGTCTAACTCCATGATACAACGGGAAGAAGAGCATGATCTTACCAGAGGTAATGATGAACAGGTCAATGAAAATATGAAAGAGGGCGTCAGCCTTACACTCTTTTATTTTGGCTTTTATACTTTCCCTGATCATGTTGCCAAATTTCTCTTCAATATCTCTTCCAGAGAGCGCAGTAACTTTTTGGTTCTTTCATCTATAGAGATAGCAGTCATTTATGATCAACCCCGTATTACTCAATCACTTAATGGTGTTTATCACCAATAACATTTTCCCATTTTAATGTCGACTCCATTAAGCGAGTAAACAAAAGCTATCTTCATTATACCTGATTTTCTCTTATATTAAGAGATATGATTGTTCCTATCAAAAGGACGTTGAGCATCTTCCTTAACGTATCTATATCTTCTTCCAGATCTTCAGGATAATACTGTAAAGGTATCCTTCTCATCGCCAGTATGTCAAGCATCCCACTTCGAAATTCCAGCTATTTCAGCGGCCTTACCCCAGGACACTTCATCCTCTACATACTTTCTTATGGCTTTTCCGTCTTTATCAAACTCTCCCAATCTCTGACACCTCTTCACCCCGATAAACACGTAATCATAATTTGCAACTATAGTCAATTCAATAACCAATGAGCTCATTCATGTTATTTGATGAAAAATT
>CAZQTT010000128.1:0-4057 GCA_964596255.1 uncultured archaeon | reverse complement strand
TTAGACAAAAGAAAAAAATTAACACACATTATATTTATACTATATTTTCCTTGGATAAACTGATTGATGTAACAGATTCCAAGGTAACAATTTACCAGCTAACCTTGAATCACATCTCTATACTTGGACAGCAACTTCGATATATCAACTGAATAAAGAGTGAAAACGCCAATAAGTGTTTCATAATCCTTTATTTTGTTAAACAAATAATGATAAGGGTGTGTATAGTAATCTTCAATAAGGACGTACAAGTTACCAATATTATTCTTTTTGTATTTAGCGTATATATGCCTTAATTGGCTATAAGAGAAATAATTTGAATCGTAATTAACATCAATGAAGTCAGTACCATCCACCAAGAAATCAAAGTTTTCAGAGGACTCAATACCACTAAAATCCCCCTTTAAGCAGTCAAACAAAACCAACCTAACTTCTTCAGTTTACTCACCAAAGGAAAAATCCCATAGAATAGAGAATTGGGGTTTTTTATTCAACTTTACTCGAAATAACCTCACTTTAAGTTGGTTTTACAACTTTTTGTGGATTAATGCAGTTATGGTGGTAGTATCTTGAAAGACTGAAAACAATTTATAGAGCAATCTCAGAATAGATGGACCGGTAGTTAATATCACGATATGATAAGTATGGATGAACACAACCCTATTGCCAAAAAGTGGAGAAGAGATCAGAAAAAAGTAGCTTTAGCTTATCCCAACTTCTACAGGGCAGGTATTGCCAATCTAGGCCTTCAGCAAATTTATGCAGAGGTAAATAGTCTTGACACACATATCTGCGAGAGGTTTTATTCCGATGTTTTCAATGGAGAAAAAAGCATTGAAAGTGGCGATGGCATCTCAGAATTCGATTGGACATTTATGTCCCTGCAGTATGAAGAAGATTATCCTCAGGCCGTAAAAATGTCCCAATCTGCCAGAAACCGTGTTGCTGGGGGTCCATGTGTAATGGAGAACCCCGTTCCCCTGAAGAATTTCTTTGACTCCTTTTTTATGGGAGAAGTCGATGGTAAAGTCCCTGAGATCTTGAACGGGCAGAATGTTGAGGGCCTGCTGAGAAAAAATGGTGATGGTGAACTGAGTGGTGAGAGGGTCAAAAGAAGATGGGTGAAGCTAGAAGATCATCTTCACCACCAGATAATTGGTGAGGGCGCTTATGGGAAGTCTCTTCTGCTGGAAGTCGGGAGGGGGTGCAAGAGGAAGTGCAGGTTTTGCTTGGTCAGACAGCTTTACAGGCCTTGCAGATGGAGAGATATTGACTACCTACTTGAGGTGGCTGAAGAGGGGAGAAATGTAACGGATAAGGTTGCTCTCATAGCACCTTCTGTAGGAGACCATCCTCAAATAAAGGAACTGATATCCCGACTAATAGATACGGGTTTCATGGTTTCTCCCTCGTCTCTAAGGGCAGACACGGTTGATGAAGACGTAATTGAATTGCTTTCAGCGGGTGGATTGAAAACCATAACTGTTGCTCCTGAGGCTGGGAGTGAGAGAATGAGAGAAGTAATCAAGAAGGAAATTGATGAAGATGACATACTCCGTACAGCGGAGCTGGCGTCTTCTGCCGGTGTTAAACGGATTAAGCTTTATTTTATGGTGGGGCTTCCCAATGAAGATGAGGAGGATATTCAAGCCATATTAAACCTAATTGGTAAGGTGAAAAACATAGTTCCTAAAGTTTCAGTCTCCATCAATCCCCTTGTTCCCAAGCCTCACACCCCCTTCCAGTGGCTTCCCTTTGGAGGGAATCCATCGTTATCTCCTCAAGAGAACATCAAGGAACTGAATGACAAGCTCAAGTTCCTCAAAAAAGAGCTCAAAGGAAAAAAGGTTGAAGTAGAGACCGGCAGCGTTAAAAAATTCGCCATACAGACCATAACATCCAGAGGAGATGAAAAGGTGGGAAGAGCTCTTCCCAGAGTAAGGATCAAAGACTTTCAGGAGTATCTTGGGAGTATTGATATGGATAAGCATCTGCCCTGGGATTTTATAGATCACAGTTACAAAAAAGCCTTTCTGGTAAAAGAATTCGAATCCGTTTGGGATACATGAAGATATGGGTATTATTTATTCTTCGGATGATGATATATCATCAATACCAAATACCCTAATAAGTTTCTTTTCTGCGGTCAATCGAAGCATTTATTAACCTTGCATTCATAATAATTATTAACATTATAAGTCCATTATGAGCAAGGGGTGTTAATATAGATGGAAGGCAAGATGGAAGTTAGGGGTGAGGACCATACCAAAAACCAGCTTTTGAGCCTGATAAACAAGACCATGAGGCATGACATCCTGAACGATTTGACCATAATAAATAACTCTCTGGAAGCTTATAAAGACAGTAAGGATGAAAGACTCTTAGAGAACGCTATGAGTACTGTTAAAAGAAGTTTCGAGCTTGTTGAGGATATGAAAGAGCTGGAGACCATTGTTTATTCTGGAAACACCTTGAAACCCTATAATATCAGGGAGGCTGTAGAGAACGTAACCCAGGGCTATAGTGTTCAAACCAGTATTGAAGGTGACTGCACAGTAATTGCTGATAGCGCTCTCAACTCAGTAATAGATAACATTGTAGGGAATGCTGTAAAGCACGGCCAGGCCGATAAGATTGATATTAGAATTGAAGATGAGGGTAACTTCTGCCGGATTAAAATAGCCGATGATGGAATGGGTATTCCTCAGGAGATGAAGGAAAAGATCTTTGATGAGGGTTTTACCAGCTGTAAGAGCAACGGCCTGGGGTTGTACATCGTGAGGAAAACGATTGAAAGGTATGGAGGGAGTGTCCAAGTAGAGGATAACCAGCCTCACGGCACTGTAATTATTTTGACATTAAATTGTACCCATTAGCCTAAGCCTAATCTACTCCAAATTTAAACTCATAATCAGATATTACTAAGAAACTTTTTAAAGTTCAATGTTTATTTTATACTTCGGGAATGTAATTATGAAAAGGCTGTCTCTGGCTACAATCATCATTGCTCTGTTGCTCTGCGGTTGTGAAGAAGGATACTCACCAGATCAACCACCGATTGAAACCCTGACACAGGCCCCATCTCCCAAAACGACAATAACTCAAAAGGAGACACCTTCCTCAGAATGGACAAAGAGTACACCCGCATCCACTCCAAAAGAACCTGAGATTGATGATATAAGAGATAGTATAGAATCGGGAACCAGAAATGACGACTTTTTTGGACCACCTCGACCAGAGCTGAACTCGGTTGAGCTAATTGGGGACGAACTATATGTAGAATACACATCAAGTAGACATAAAGACATAGAACTCTTTGAAGAAATGCATAAAGTGGCCAAATTGATAGATGAAGCGTTCACAGGGTACCAAAAACCCGGAAGAGTTACCATCAAAGCAATCCCACCAAAGCAATACAATTACGAGACCAGCCTCTTATGGGATGAGTTCACAGAACTCAGCAGTGGAGAAATGCCTAACTCAGAGTGGAGCAAAAATACAGCCAGAAGCGGATGACTAAGTTTAGATAAGGTGACCGGTTCACCCTTCTCTTTTGAGCTTTCTAATAATTTTTCTCTCCTTTTTCTTTCCTTTTTGTTTTTCGGGCCGGTATTCTTTGAATATGGGCTCATCTTCCTGCAGAGGAGTACCTGAAATGACAGATCTTCTTACAGCAGCATCCTTTTGGGTAAGGGTATTGAAGCCATCTTCGGTCAGCTTATATCTATCTTTTAGGATTCCCACATGGTATTTTACGTAACCCTTGGAAGATAGGTCTGAAAGGGCTTCCTTTATGGTCTCATGGTCCACATTCAGAGATTTGGCAATCTTCCTGGTGCTCCTGTTCCTGTACAGGTTCCTTAAAATAGACAGCTCCAGTCTAGACAGGTTGGATGAACCCTCACCCTTATCTTCTTCCATTTCCATTATAATCCCTTAACATATTATATTTCTAATAATATGAATAAATTTCGGTGTCGGAATTAAAATCCTCATTCATATTCATGGTTTGTAAGGCACGGAAACCCCGTACTTCAGTGCGGGGAGGAGTGCCGTT
>CAZQTT010000127.1:0-4149 GCA_964596255.1 uncultured archaeon | reverse complement strand
ACCAGCTTCTACCTCGGCCTGTTAAAAAAGGGTTCCAACATGTGGTCAATTAATTAGGGTTTAATTAAATTTACAACACAATTACTCCGGATTCTCCTCCATTAGTTCAAATAAAAGACAATAGCCCAGGTAACTCTTTATTTTTATTGAATACCAGGGTGGTTCAGAAAAAGGAATTCAGGCCATCTCCATCTACCCCCCAAACGATGTTTTCTCTCCACCCTGGTTAAGGAAAATGCATTGGTGATAATATATAAAATCTTTCCTTTTAATCACACCCATGGGTGTTCAGTTACACCCACTAAAGTTGGGTTACTCTGGTGGAGCTGTCGAGATAGAAATCGAACAGTCTGGAACCCCACTCGATTCCCTCCTTGCAGTTGCAAATCAGAACATTAAAGGGATCGAGGATCCCCTCTCTGGAGCAGAAAAGAGTAAGCTGCTTATCCGATACCCAGAACCACTCAGGAGCTTCCTTACAAACAAAAAAATCTCCCAGCTCAAAGCATCTTTCGGTTATATGAGGATAGAGCTCCTTAGCCCTTTCCAGAACCTCATCCGTCATTATTACTTCCACTTTTTCTTTCCCCTCTGCTAGAACAGGACATAAACGCAGGAGTTCTGGGTATAGAGCCGAAGAAACTATTTTAAGCCATCTGGAAACCTTTGCTGTTTCAAACCATTCTTTTCTTATCTCAAAAGGGTCTTCTTTCTTATGAACCTGACACTTTTTGAGCATATGAAGCTCATTCAATGATTCCTGGGGTAATGAGTGTAGATCGTGAGCTACAAAGAATTCCCCGTGATCTTCAATTGTTTCCATTAACCCCTCAAGCTCATTTGACTTCTCCAAAACTACTTCTCCCACATTTGTCAATATATATCCTTTCTCTACTTTTTCAATTAGTTTTAGGTCAAGAAAATACTTAATGTGAGGTTTGATAGTGTCTCTGGATAACTTCATAGATTTGACCAGATCATTTACCTTCTTTGGACCTTTGAGGTTTTCCAGTATCTCCATTTTCAAGGGTGTGTTCAGCAGAGATTTTGATTTAAGAGATTCCCTCATCTTTGACCTCTCCAGTAACAAAAATTGTGCTCATTTATTTTATTATTATTTATTTTTTTTTAATTTAGTCAATTTATCAACTTATGGAGAACGCGTATAAATGTCCTTTGAACCAACCGACCAACGAACCCCAACATGCTTATTTGGTAATTGTTATAATGACATGGCGAGGTAAAATATTTAATGGTAATCAGCCTAGTAGATATGAGAGAAAATGAAAAAGGGCATTCTGTGCTTAATCACTATACTTCTTTTGATATTATCTGCCCAGTCAGCTCTGGGCGATGAATGGGAAAGAGGTCCAGTAGACGTACCTGAATGGCCAGGCTTCGATAAAGAACCGGTACCTGGTCAGCCAGACTGGGAAGACTACAAACACGGTGGGGCCGGTGGAAAAGATCTCGATCACTACAAGATAGTAGACGGTAAGCTGGTAAAAGTTCTGAAGGATAGAGACTTGCCCAAGTGGGAGTATGAGATGGATTATGAACCCAGCGTACCTGAATGGGAATATGAGACTGAAGAGTCTAAAATGCCCGAATGGGAATATGAGACTGAAGAGCCGCCCATATCCAACAGACCAGAGCCGAGAATCGCCCGGATAACCTTTAACAGCGAAATGGTCACGGGTCAGGTAGGTTATCTGGGTATTGGAGTAGTCAATCTGGGAACTTATTCTCCCCAGGGAGATGTCATATTATCCCATTCAGATGGTATAGAAGTCATAAACACTTCCGGCAGGCCATCTACATACACTCCTGGTGAAGAAGTTGAAGACAGCGATAAAAATCCCGTAAAAGTCAAGCACACCATGCTCAAATGGACTTCCGAGTTCGGTGTAGGAGAAGAAAAAGTTTTCTCCCTTAACTACAAGATTAAGGGAGTTGAAAAGCAGTGGTTCAAAGTTAGGCTCCATTTTGCCGGTGAGGGTGGACGCTGGGCAGCAAGACAAATCTATCCCACCCAGTTTGAATCCAACATCACTGACCAGCAAGATTATCCAGCTATTCAATTCTATGTTTCGGTCAGTGAGCCCCAGATGCCTTCTGCTGCCCTTTCCTGTTTATCTCAAAAGTCCGGAGATAAAATAAATGTTAATCTCACTTTAAAGAACGTAGGTGACAAGACACTCCGCCGTCATGCACTTTCCTTTGGAGGTAAAACCCTTAACGGCAACTGGGACATGGCACCTGATTCCTCGGAAATTTTCAATTTCACTATCAGCAACTCAGAAGAAGATCTCATCACTAGAGAGGTAAAGATAACCGGTTGCTTCCAGCCGTGCAGCCGCAACTACTTCTCAAAAATGTATAAAGTTAATCTCTACGAAGACAAAGGTGACGTCTACTGCAATGTGGAGGAAATTAGAGAGCCCACTAAAAATGAGAGCAAAGTTGACTATATAGCCGCCTCATTTAAGGAAATGGAGAGTGCTCAGGTAATTAAAGAAGATAGGGGTGTAGTGCAAATAGTTTTTGACCAGATCAACAACTTCTTCAAGATGTTTTTGATCAGGTGAATTTCCGCATTCTGAGAGCTATTATCGTAGAAAATTGTAACGTTAACAATTATTTTAATATTAACAATTTATAATGAGAATGATTACAATTCAGTTAAAATGAAAAAGCATTATAAAATAGGTTGTGTTAGGACATGGCAGAAATTGAGGGTTTTAAATGGAGGGAGTTATATTCGGCATGTTATGGCTGTATATTCTAGCCTGGATTTCATTCCTTTTTGATTTCTAATCACTTACCCTCCTCTATCCAAGCAAAAATCTGTAAATGAATAATACCATTCCTGTTTCAGTTCAGTTCAGTTCAGTTCAGTTCAGTTCAGTTCAGTTCAATTCAGTTCAGGTTCTGGTACACCAGCTCAACTACCTGAGGTATGACATTTTTTATTTCTTTAGAGAGCTCTATTCCGCTTTCTATCGTTTTAGGCTCTACTCCTATAACTGTTATATCGTCAGTAAGCTCCAGTATGTCTTTGGAGGTCTGGTAGGCCATCACGAAGTCAAGATCATGGAGTGAGACCATTTCTGATTTTTCAAGGGCTTCGTCAATAGAGAACTGGTAAACCGTGCCGGGTTCCTCTTCCCCTTTAACAGCATCAACAATAATAACTTTGTCTTTATCCACTAAAAAATTAAGAAGAGCAATGCCTGAGGTAGCTCCATCGTGCACTTCAACGTTCTCAGGCAAATCTCTTTTACTCAGTTCTTCAACTATTCTTACTCCAACTCCTTCGTCTCCCAATAATATGTTTCCTATGCCAATTACTGCTATCTTCAATCTTTCACTTTCTCTTTTCTATTGCCGGTTACCATTGACTTGAGGACACCAAAAACGATCACTGCGTAGACGTGCATTATCATCACGGTGGCGAACAGGAACATTCCCAGCCTGTGAGCGGCTCTTAAGATGGTGTAGCCATCCGCAGAGCCGAATATTGGTGCGATAGACCCTGAGAAGCTCAGCACTGGTTCAAACCCGTAATACATCGACAGACCAGTAACACCCATCAGTATGGTCAGGACGAGGTATATCCACCATACCATTACCTGGGTGGGGACTATCTTCTCCACGTACTTCTTTGATTTGGAGTCGTATCCTCTGGGGTCCTCTACGTGCTCACCGCCGAACCATGCCTTTGTCTCTGCCAGCAAGTAGTTTATGGCGTAAGGTATCCTGCCGAGAGATATCCACTTCCACTCGTAAGCCAGAATGTAGTAGGTAAAGAATATCCACAGAGCACCGAATATGAGGCCCGCCCACATGTGGAGGGCTGCGGTTTGCTCGTAAACTATTTTGAACCCGTATAGGCCACCAATCTGCAATCCGGTAAGGCCCAGAATAATGCCTGTAACCACGATTCCCCAGTGAACTGCTCTGACGCTCAACGAATGTCTGGTTACTTCTACCTTGTCTGCGCTGTGCTCTTCTCTGGTTTCACGGGTGAACGTATACTCTGTTTCGGTCAACGGGTTCACCTCCTGTTAATGGTGTGAACGGCGCATGCTATGCAGGGATCGAAGCTCCTGACCACGGTTATAGCCAGAGAAGTGTTGAAGTTGTCAC
>CAZQTT010000126.1:0-4279 GCA_964596255.1 uncultured archaeon | reverse complement strand
GGGAATACTGGATCGAAGAATTTGAACGCCAAGAGTTGTTAAAATGACTATAATTAAATGGAGCACCCGAATAAGGGAGGGCCATTAGCAGTAACATTCAAACATATAATTTACGGTTTTTATGCACATTAGATATTATTCATTATGGCTAAATATATTCCACCGCCTAATTAGTACCATGGCAACTTGCAAAGAATGTAGAAATTGTAAGGTCCAGCCGGGGTACTGGATTTGCAAGGCCGTGGGAAGAAGCAATCCCATGATAGCCCTGAAATTGGAGGGGGTTGAATCGTGCGAATATTTCGAGCCAAGTAACAGACCTTTTTACTTGCAATCTAAACTTTCCAGATATACGGAAAAAACATTAGGAGTGTGAAAAGTGTGAAAAATAGAAATAGAATAGGATCACTACTGGTGTTCACCCTACTACTTGAGCTTTTTACCCAGAGATATTTCTGAATCATAAATTAATTTTTAAAAAAATCAAATAATTGTTTGTTTGATGTTTTTATGCCTCTGTCTTTCACATTCTGAGATTTATTTATAGTTTTTACTTTAAAATTATCTTTGCGGTTAATAAATTAAAAGTTAAATAGTCATTATTAATGGTATTCACATGAACTCGTCTTACGATGGTGGCAAATCCACAACTGGTACTATTACCAGAGTTGAAGATAGGAGCAGCACAAGCGGAATGTGCCCTCTATGCATTAGAGAATGTCCTTTCCTCTGTGAAATCGGTCTCTCAACTTTCAGAGGGAGAGAAGCACTTTATCCGGACCCCGATTTTTTTGGCGACAGTACAGCTTCGGCATTGAAGGACTTTGCATTGACGTGGTCTCATTTCAATATACAGTCAGAGCTTATTGGGGCTGAAGGTATTGAAGAAGATTCGGATGCAGCTATTTTCCCCAATGCAGATGTGAGTACGAACATTGGAGGTATTCCTCTTAAGGCGCCCTTGATAATAGGAGCTTACGGCTCAACTGAGGTTGCCAGAAGGTATTGGGCAGGAATAGGTGCTGGTTCCGCAATATCCGGTCTTATACTGACCATAGGAGAGAACGTGTGTGGAATGGACCAAGAGTCCAAGATAGAGAACGGAAAAGTAGTGTATTCCAAGGAACTAAAAAGAAGAGTAGATGCATTCAGAGACTTCTGGGATGGCAAACATGGAGAAATCGCTGTCCAGACAAATGTTGAGGACTCCAGACTTGCTGTCGATGAGTACGCCATAAATGACCTGGAGATGAATGTCATAGAGAGAAAGTGGGGCCAGGGAGCAAAGGCCATTGGTGGAGAAGTAAGGATTCCCAACCTGGATAAGGCCATTATGTTAAAACAGAGAGGTTATGTGGTCTGTCCCGATCCGGAAGACCCCGTAGTCCAGGAATCCTTCAGGAACGGAGTATTCCGAACGTTTGAGAGGCACTCCCGGGTGGGTATGCCCAAGCAAAAGGATTTCGTTGAAGATATCGAGCAGTTGAGGGAGAAGGGAGCTAAATACGTTTCACTCAAGACAGGGGCCTACAGACCTGCGGCAGTGGCCTTCACCATGAAACTGGCTTCAGAATCGAAAATAGACTACATCACCTTCGACGGAGCAGGTGGGGGTACAGGCATGAGTCCTGTTCCCATGATGGAGGAGATGGGTGTTCCCACGGTGTACCTGCAGGCAACAGTGCTGAAGTGTGCAGAGATCCTCAAGAAGAAAGGAAAGCATGTCCCCGACATTGTTATGGCAGGCGGATTTACTAATGAGACCCAGATATATAAATCAATAGCGATGAGCAACTTTGGGGATGGTCCCCACGTCAAGGGAGTACTACTGGGCAGGTCACCTCTCACGGCCGTAATGAAATCTTCCTATTTCATCGAGCTGGCAGAAAAAGGGCAACTACCCCAGAATTTCGCGGAACGCTACGGACACGATCCTCAGAAATTCTTCATAACAGCTCCCGATCTTAAAGCAGAATATGGCAGTAAATACGAAGACATTCCTTTGGAGGGTGTAGGTTTCCACTGTTACGTGGACAGGATCAAGGTTGGACTGCAACAGCTTATGGCAGGTTCTCGAAAATGGAAGCTGGACCTGCTGAATAGGAACAGCCTGATAGCCCTTTCAGAAAGAGCATCTAAAGTGACCGGAATTCCACTTCCCGAAGAAGCAGATAGTGACCAGCTGGAGAGAATTCTAATTGATTGATATGTTCAGACCGGAATACAAGAAGATAAAGACCCCTGAACAAAGGGTCGCCGATAGGATAAAGCATTTTGACGAGGTCGCCGTAGGCTACTCAGAGGAACAGGCTCTGGCAGAAGCTTCCAGATGCCTGCAGTGCTACCTACCCAGGTGTATCGAGGGTTGTCCCGTAGGAGTCGATATTCCAGAGTTCATCAAGCTGATAAAAAAGAAGGACTACCAGAAAGCAGCAGATAAAATCAGAGAGAAGAACAGTCTACCGGCAATGTGCGGTAGGGTATGTCCTCAAGAGACCCAGTGTGCAGAGAAATGCAGGAACGTGCTGGAGGCTCCGGTGAATATTGGTGCTCTGGAGAGATTTATTGCCGACTGGGAGCTTGAAAGAGGTTTAAAAACACCTCAAAAAGAAGCTCCTACAGGAAAAAAGATAGCTGTGATTGGATCCGGTCCTGCAGGATTGACGTGTGCAGCGGATCTGGCCAAGAAGGGTCATGAAGTAACCATCTACGAGATATTTCACAAGCCAGGAGGAGTTCTGGTATATGGAATACCCCAATTCCGCCTTCCCAAAGAGATAGTCCAACAGGAGGTGGACTACGTAAAGAGCCTGGGAGTAAATATAGAAACAAACACCATTGTTGGTCAGACCATTTATGTCGATGAGCTGCTGGAAGAGTATGATGCCGTTTTCATGGGCACTGGTGCTGGTCTTCCTGCTTTCCTGGGATTGGAAGGAGAGAACCTGGCGGGAATTTACTCCGCCAATGAATATCTCATAAGGATCAATCTGATGGGCGCATACAAGTTTCCCGAATACCATACCCCCATAAAAGTGGGTAAGAAGGTGGCCGTCATCGGAGGCGGCAACGTAGCTATGGATGCAGCCCGCTGTGCTCTACGTCTGGGTGCTGAAGATGTTTCTATTATTTACAGAAGAAGTGAAAATGAGATGCCCGCCAGAAAAGAGGAAATCGAGAGAGCCCAAGAAGAAGATATCAAATTCCTGACTCTGACCAATCCGGTAAGGTTCATAGGGGAAAACAGCGTAGAAAAGGTTGAATTAATGGAAATGGAGCTGGGAAAGCCTGATGCCAGTGGCAGAAGGAAACCACATCCCATCGAGGGGAGCAATTTTACCATTGATGTGGATCAGGTAGTTATAGCCATTGGCCAGAAACCACATCCCATGGCAATGAAGACCACTCCACATCTGGAGATTGATGAGAGAAGGGGGACCATAATTGTGAACGATACGGGCAAAACCTCCAGAGAAAAGGTCTATGCCGGTGGTGACGTAACCACCGGAGCTGCTACGGTGATCTCTGCCATGGGTGCAGGACAAAGAGCTGCAAAAGCCATAGACGAGATATTAAAATAAACGATTCAATCTTTTTATTTTAAATTCAAGAGGTTCTTGAAAACAGCGACCATATCCTTCCTTTCTCCACTGCTCTTGTACTGATCGTAAGCTTCCTGGAGGACCTTGAACTGGGGAATGTGGCCATAATTCTCGCCCACCACTTCCCAGCAGTTTATAAAATCCCCAAAGCTCCACCACTCAAAAAACTCCAACAAACATGCATAGGCGAGCTCTTCGCTGGAGAGGTTTCTGGACATATTTTTTTCCAGATAATCCATACCTGAGTCTCTTTCCCCTTGAAGGTATCTAAAAGCATGATATATGTAATTATAAAAAGCATCTCTCAGGCTCTCGCTGTAATCCTGGCAGGAAATTTTGGGTCTGTGGTTTTTGGCACAAACAGGTCCATCCTCTCTGTCCTCAAAGTTCTCGCATTCTATGCAGAACCTTGCTCTGTGTTCACTGGTGGTGTACTTGCTCTTAAAATCCAGACAGGCAATTCTGGGGTAATGTCCTTTGGCACAAACCACATTTCCGTCCAGATCCTTTCTGTCCTCAAAGTTCTCGCATTCCAAGCAGAAGCTGAATCCCATAACCATAGAACTACTGAATATCAAAATGTTAAAAAATATTGCTATTTTGTGGTTTTGGGACTGGGAGGTGAACTACCTCAAGCTAAAGCATGAGGCTTCCTGCTTCAGCGAACAGACTCGATC
>CAZQTT010000125.1:0-4356 GCA_964596255.1 uncultured archaeon | reverse complement strand
TATCGACGGTTTCGGGTTACAGGGGACGTCGAACCCCCCGGCCTAGCCCACTAAGAAATTAAAGGGAGAAGGTATATTAACCTTTTCCGCATTAATTGAGAGTATGGGAGAGATAGAAGGGCATATCACCTCAAACCCCAATAAGGTAAAAATACTGGAAGTGTTGAACAGGAAAAAAGAGGCTGATTTGAAAGCTATTGCCAAATCCACCAGAATACCTGAAAAAATATTGAACACGGTAGTAGATGATCTGAAAAAGGATGAAGTAATTGAAGAAAAAGAGGATAAGCTCATTCTTACTGAGAAGGGAACCAAACTCTTAACCGATATCAGGTCCATCTAAAAAACTAACTTAATCAATCTGAAATGCTGGAGAAATTTGTTGACTACAGCCATAACGACAAAGTCTTTCTTTTGAGAAACCTCATAGAAGTGAGGATCCCTCTAGAACACTACTACAAGCTTAGCAGAAGGTTTGAAGACGATTATATAATCTCTTTTGGGGAGCCAAAGCAAATTCTGAACAGTGTTACCAGAAGAAACCTGGTGTATATCACCACGGAGAGTGGGATCCCTCTCATGGGAAGTACAGCCTTCGGTCTTATTGATAGAGGAACCAACTTGATCCAGGTGAGGCCCATAACAGGATGCAACATGAACTGCGTTCACTGCAGCGTTGACGAGGGCCGAAACTCGACCTCAATGGTTACGGACTACATAATTGAGCCCGATTATTTGGTGGAGAAGTTACAAGAATTAGCTCAATTCAAGGGAGATGGCTTAGAGGTACACATTGACGGACAGGGAGAACCCCTGCTCTACCCCTATATGAAAGAGCTGCTAGAAGGAATTAACAAAATAAAAGAAGTGGACATTGTATCAATCCAGACGAACGGCACACTACTGGCTAATAACTACATAAACCTATTAGAAGGTTATGTGGACAGAATTAACCTCTCTTTGAACGCCATAAAGGATACAACAGCCAGAAAAGTGTACAGGACCAAGTTCTCTCTGAATAATGTGCTGGAATCCGCCAGAAAGGTCGCTGAAAGTAAGATGGATTTATTGATAGCTCCGGTATGGCTTCCCGGCCACAATGACCGGGAAATGGAAGAAATAATTGAGTTTGCTGTGGAGATAGGGGCAGGCAAAAAATATCCTCCCCTGGGATTGCAGAAATACATCCCGTACAAGCACGGGCGAAAGCTCAAAGATGTCATGGATTTTCAAAAATTTTACTCCCAGCTGTCTGAATGGGAAAAGCAGTATGGAGTGAAACTAATTCTCTCTCCAGAGGATTTCGGCACCCATAAGAGGCCCAGAATCCAGCACCCCATCGGGAGGGGGGAGCATTATAAAGCTAAATTGGTAGCTGAGGGGAGGATGCATGGAGAAAAGCTGGCTGAAGTCAAGGATAGAGTAGTAACGGTGAAGACGAACAAAAAAGTGGGGCAAACCGCCAGTTTCAAGATCGTAAGGTCAAAGGACGGAATTTTCCTGGGTAATTAGCTTAGCTTACCTGCTTTTGATTTCTTCAGACAAAAGCCCCAGCTCAATGGCTCTGTCGATAACCTTATCCACCTGCTCCTCAACACTCATCGTGTCCGTATACAAAATTAGATCAGGATTTTCGGGTTCTTCATATACTCCATCGTAACCTGTAAGGCCCTTGATCTCTCCTTTTATTGCCTTGGCGTACAACCCTTTGGGATCTCTCTGGACCCTCAAATCCAGAGGACAATTGAGGTAGACTTCCATGAATTTGTCTATCTCTGCTCTCGCCGAATCTCTGGTCTCCTTGTAGGGTGCAATAACTGATACAAGAGTTATAACCTCATTTTTGACCAGCAGGTTGGCCATCTGGATTACTACTCTGTTGTGCATCTCTCTTTCTTCCCTGCTGAATCCCAGGTCGGGATAGAGCTTGCTTCTGATCCCATCTCCGTCCAGTATTTCTACCCCTGCTCCCAGCTCCCTAAACCTCTGGGACAGGGCATTTACAAGTGTGGTCTTTCCTGCGCCGCTGGGACCGGTGATCCAGATTACGAAACTCATATTATACTCTTACCTCTCAACTGATTTTCAATACCGAACAAACTTAAAATTGTGGGGGCGAAGTCATATATAGTTGTATCCACTTTTTGGGATGCCATCCCCGGCACGTAGAGGGCGAAACATCCGTATTCTGAATGAACAGCGTCGTCAGGACCAACATCGTTCTCCCTCAGGTAATTGGTCTCATAACCCAGTGTTCCCGCCGAGCGCCACGACAACCCATCCAGATAGACCAGCATATCGGGAATATCTCCCCTGACCTCAGGATATATATCCTCCGGATAATAAATTCTGGTTTCCCATTCTTCTCCGTGGGGACCTTTTATGGACTTCAACTGGTGGGCGATTTCATCCCTGACTTTGTAGTAATCAGACTTCTTGATCACTCCATTCTCTTCCCTACCCTCTACATTGAGGAACACTCTGGAGTAATAGCCGCCCCAGGACCAGGCCTTTGTATTATCCCAGTCAACTTCCAGCTGCTCGAATTTTACGGGGCCATTATCTATTATTTCAGGGTTCTTCACTGAAAGCAGTCCCTGTTCGATCAGCCACTGGTTTATGACAAAGCAACCCTCCATCCTCTTGATCCCGTGGTCTGATACTATGGCTACAGCAGTGTTATCATCCAGCAGCTCCACGGTCTTACCGATCTCTTTGTCCAGCAATTTGTAGTAATCCTTTATGACGTCCTGGTACTTGCTCTTCTGGTGGAGATGGTGCTCCTCATCGAAGTACCTCCAGAAAGCGTGGTGGATCCTGTCCAGCCCTATCTCCACCAGCTGGAAATAATCCCACTCCTTCTCCTCCAAAAGGTATCTCACTACTTCAAATCTCTTTCTGGTCATCTCCCAGGTTTCCTGGATAATCTGGTCCCTGTCCTCTTTCCTGAAGTCAGCATCGAAGATATAATCCCCAACCAGATCTTCAATCTCTGATTTGAGTTCTGGTGGGTAGGTGTAGTTCACAGAGGAGTCGGGAGTGATGAAACAGGACACCATGTGGCCATTGATCGGCTTGGGAGGATACGAGGGAGGAACTCCCACCAGAATTGACTTCTTCCCCTGCTCTCCCAGATAGTCCCACACAGCCTTCTCCCTCACCATCAGGCTGTGAGCGATCCATATATTCTTGTAGGACCCCCCTTTCCTGTGTCTGAATCCGTAAAGGCCCAATTCACCCGGAGACTTACCAGTGGCCATCACCATCCATGCAGGAATGGTAATAGCCGGAACACAGCTCTTCATGGACCCATATAAGGAATTCTTTAGAAGAGTCTTTATGTGGGGGAGCTCATCAATAAATTCCTGGAACAACAGCTCCGGTGGAGCAGAGTCCAGCCCTATAACAAATGCCTTGCCAATCATTTAACAACAAAAATAGGGGAAAAAGTTAGTCTATATAACCAAGAGCCCTCAGTCTCTCTTTGACCTTCTCTTCTTCCTCCTCTGAGAAGACTTCCTCTTCTTCCTCTTCTTCTTCCAGACTTGCCAGAACTTCCTTCAATACGTATGTAACATACTCAGAGACGGTGCTAAAACCGGCATCCTCCATTCTACCCTCGATCTTCTTATAAACATCCTGTGGTATAGAGACATTATATTCTTCTTCAGCCATTATCCTCTCACCTACCTTCCAATTTTTAAAATGTTGATTTATTAAACAAATTAAGTTTTTGGTGGCGGTGACATTCATAACTCGAAGATAGATATTTTAGGTTGTTATAATGGCAAACTGATTTCCCCTTAGCTTCTTACTTTCTTACTTCAGTCGAAGGATGGTTTATAGTTAATCTATTTTGGAGATTTCCTTTCCTAGCCAACCAGTAGTGGTTCTCGTCAGCCCGCTCTCCTCAATAGTTTTCTCAACTTTACTTCTCAGGTAGTTATATACACCAATATCGTCAAATATTAATTTCCCCAGAGTGAATGCATCCAGGAGAATTGTATTTTTGCTCTTGACCCCTTCTAAACACTCTTCCACAGTGTAGGCAAATACTTCTGCAGGAAAGTCTATCTCTAAATCTAACTTACTATCCTTGGTTATAATGACCACATCAAAATCACTTAGTAAATTATCTTCTTGGGAAGCTTTGGAGCCGAAAAGGATGACACACACCCCTTTACCCTGCAGGTTTTCAATGAAACTCTTGAACTTATCTTCCCACTCTTTATGCGTTTCCTGTAGTATATCATAGTATTTCAGCATTCAGTACCTCCTCCATACATTCTATCGCCCTCTCTGCTTCTTCTCTTGTGTATTCAGTAACTCTGGCATCAGGGTATCTGGCTTGAGTAT
>CAZQTT010000124.1:0-4818 GCA_964596255.1 uncultured archaeon | reverse complement strand
CACCAACAGGGGTTCACTTCATTGGATTACTTTTTTTGTAAATTGGATTGATTTAGATCTGGTGATGTTCATTTCCAAGGTATCCCCCCAAATCCCAAGACATACTCTCAGCTATTAAATTGGGAAGGTTACCACTAAACTATCCTCAACATTCTGAATCTTAACATCTTTAATTCTCGTTATTTTTTATTTTCAAGTCAATTTATGCTTACTAAGAAATTTCACAGTCAACGGTCGGTTATAAAGAAATAAGCAAGGAGTATGTACAATTTCCCCGACCTTACCCTTAAAGCCAGCTCTACCGTAACCGTGCACACTGGGTTCGGAGCAAACTCGAATACGGATCTCTACTGGGTTCCAGAAACCGGTATGGAACAATGAAGGAGAAACTGCATACCTATACAAAGACATGGGAGATTTGGTTGACGAATACAGCTGGTAATCAGTTTATCAGGGCTTAGGCCCAACCTAAGTCGGTCAGACTGATCTCCTTTCTGTGAGCCCTCGAATAATGGGTGTAAAGATTACCTCTGATTGAATAGTCCAAAGGGAAGGTTAAAGAGAGTAGTAGATTAACTAAATAATTGAAAAAATTTAATTATCTTTTAATATTCATTTAATTAATGAAGTGTAAGTATGGGAGGGTGGAGCGAGGCGAAAAGGGAGTTTTATATTTTGATTCGTCAACCCATAAATTTGAATTATTTAGTTGTAATGAAGACGCAGTAAAAGATAGTTACTGTATTTTTCACCACCCGACTTATTGGCAGGATAATAAAGAAGAAATTAGAAATAAATTTATGGAAAAAGTCGATTCTGCTATTGAAAATGGAGAGGAGTTGTTTTGCGTTGGATACAACTTACCAAGAATAATTATCAGCGAAATAAAGTTTGTATCTCCTGTGCATTTCGAAAATGCCATTTTTCATGACCTAACTATATTCTCAGAAACCGAGTTCACTGAGGCAAGCTTTTTTAGAGCAGAATTCACTGTAGCAAACTTTAATTTTTCAGTATTCGCTAACGCAATATTCTCCGAAGCCAAATTTTCCGGAGCGTATTTTTATGCAGCTAAATTCTATCAAGCAAGCTTTAATTCTTCAGAGCTTTCTGAGGCGATATTTGATGGGGCTAAATTCTATCAAGCAAGCTTTAATAGAGCAGAATTCTATGAGGCAAGCTTTAATAGAGCTAAATTTCTCGGAAAAACAAATTTCAATTATTGTAATTTTTTAAACAAGGTTTTTTTCGAGAAATCAGATTTCACTCCCGGATTGTTGGCAAGGCGATTAGACCCATACAATTCAATCTCGTTTAAGCGTACCTTTTTTGGCAGACCAGAGGTGGCAATATTTGATGGATGTGATATGGAAAGAGTCTCTTTTATCCATACCGATATAAGTAGGGTTAAATTTAGAAACGTAGAATTGGACGACTTTAGAATTTATGATGAACAGTTATTTTTGCTAAGAGAATCAGAAGAAGAGAGAATCAAGTTCATAAGACGTGAGATTGTAAAGCTAAGTATAATCTTAAATGAAAATTTGAAAAAAGATATCGAAAAGGAATTAGAGTTAAGAATGCCACTGGAATTGTACCAAATAAGGAGTTTAATGGGTGAAACAAAAAATGAGGATGATGAAAAGAAGCTTGAAGAATTAGAAAGAAAAGTCGAAGATGAAAGAGAAAGAATAAAAGATGAAATAAATGAAATAGTTGAAGGCGTTGATAAAAAAGAGAAATCAAATAGCATTTTTCAAAGTGTCAGAGCTGATAGGGATTTAACTTTGGACAATATCTTAAGTGTTTATAGAGGTTTTAGAGAGAATTATGACTACCACCTAAAATATGAAGAGTCTGGAAAATTCTTTGTTAGAGAAATGAGGCTCAAAAAGAGTTTCTCCAATGTATTTAAGAAAATTATAATGCAATCATATGAGTTTCTTAACCTATATGGAGAAAGCTATGGTAGACCGATAAGTTTGATCGCTTTAGTTATTCTCTTTTTCTCACTTTTGAGAATTTTAGATTCTGATTCACATCTACATGAAGTTAAACTCAGTATTATGATATTCTTCCAGCTTTACGGGGATATGGACGCTTTAACACTTGCAGAAAGGTTGATTGCAGTGCCCATACTTGGTTCTTTATACATATCCTTAAGAAGAGCATTCGAAAGAAGAGTAAGATATTGAATTAAATTTTATCATCTTATTTTGTAAAATAAGCTATTTATCCAAAGTATATATAGTAGCCCTGTTATTCTGAGATAACGTCACACCGATGATTGATTAACTTATCTTGAAATCTCAATAATTAGATAGCCCTGCTGCTTTAATCGCCTGAATAATCCTCAAAATCAGTTAATGATTCGGTTTATAGTCATCAGTTCACTTTAATGCGAATTAGAACTTAAAAAATGAAGTCAAAAATAGTTTGTATAAACATGTATACTGCAAGGATTATAGTCATAAAGATTATTAAAATAATGCCTGATGAACAAATTGGATACTCTTCAATTTTTAGTGACATGATTATCCGGTTACCAATCAAGCCTAAGGAAAATAAAAGCCTTGCTAAGAAATTTGCGAGCATGAACAACCATAACAAAGCTGAAGTGAAAAATGTTGAATAAAATAAAATCCAGAACGGTATTTCACCTATGGTTTGAAAAGTCAAACACCTCCAAATAACAATGAAAAATTCTACTGCTCCAATGTTTGCATCCAATAACAAATTCATTAAAAATAAGCTCAATGCTACCCCGAAAAAAGCAAAGATGAAAGCGTTGAAACCAGCATCAAGTATAAGAACTTTGAAGAGTTGTTTTTTATTCGGATTGTGTAAAACTCTATTAAGAATAAGACGGGTTTCAAGGAGGGATATGTAATCAGGTAGTAAATTTAGCATTGCAGCCAATGCGAAAAATACAATAGCTGCTGAAATACCTGGTGATAGAACCTCAGATAATAAACCCCACGGGGTAGGTATGTTCCCAAGAGAAGTGGTTTTAATAATTTCTTGAGAGTATTCTAAAAAGTGTTGCCAAGCGTTGGGATTTATTAAGGCCCATAAAATTGTTAGAAAAGCTACTGCTGCCAATGAAGCAATAATAGACATCCAGGCACACTTCGGTGTCAGGTGTTTTTCTCCAAAAACCCTATCAAAAATCCTTACAAATGGTTGAGGGGTTTCAATTGAAGTTAATGCGGTGGGAGTGCCTACTCTTATAATCCCGTCTGCTAACCGCATCCTCAAATTTTGGCTGGCGACAGCTTCCATAATTCCAAAAACTGGTATAATAATCGAAACGAAAAATCCCCAAGCTTTTATAAGATTTAATAGGTCCATATTACTTGTGTAACTACTATATTTTTATAATTTTAGCATTAAATAGGTGTCTCTCATTGGCATTATTGTTTAGATTAATCGATAGATATTCTCTTCCTATCAATGTCTCCGAGGCTGGGGTTTTCCTCTAATATCTTTTCAGCTAAAGAAAAATCATCTAAATTACAGAAGATATGTCTCGTAGACCTATTAACTTGCAAGCTGTTCTGAAAAGTGACACCTTCTAAGTCGTTTCGTTCAAATTCTGGGAGGTATCTAAACTTTTCAGGGTCGCAAAAAGCTAATGCAAGTCTCGGTGTCAGTGGAAAGAAAATCTGGATTCCCGTGCTAAGAAAACCTAAATTCCCATAGGGCGACATATCTACGTCGTTATATCTATTTATGGGGTGGTCAGAAGTCCAATAGGGGATATGAGTAATATTTTCCAGTAAAATCCAATTCATTTTTGATATTATGGTTCCGTAGTTAGATATATTCTCTTGTATTGATTTTATTTGCATTGATTTGATTGAATCTTCAGTGTTGTCCTCTTCAAGTTGTTTCTTGAGTTCTTCTGATAATTTACCTTTACCGAGTAATGCCTCATTTGTTCCCCTAACTATATTTCTTAGCATTTCTCTGTATTCTTTAGTTCTTAACTCTTGCAAAGCGACTAATTCCGCTATTGACCGCCTTTCCTTGGTGCTTAACCTTTTTAAATTCCGTTTACGGATTAGTTTATGATATGCTACACTAAATTTTCTCTCCTTATCACTCAAAATTTTCTCAAATTTCTGGTCCACATCAACAGATATATCATAAAAGTAACTCTCACAACCTATTTTGCTAATGTTTACGGTAAAATTCTTTTTTTCTGCTTTATCAAAGCAATATAGCAAATCTTTATCTCTATTAAATGTGAATTTTTTCAAATAAAATCTCGGAACGTAATGTTGTAATTTTATTTTATTTCCCATTACTAATTTAATTTGACTAAAAATTAGTTAAAGTTTATTGCTTTTTAGAAGTGGAGCATGGGCTGAAATATTAATGCCCGAAGAAGTCTACTTTGGTGACTATTCCCATTCCAAAGGGGTTAACCATAATTAAACCCCCAGGTTATGATCAAAATAGGTTGGGGCTCTCCAAAATCCTTTTCCAAGAGAAACTTTCAGCTATTGAGTTAGGTATGGTTACTACCATGGAATCACCCACCTTTCTGATCTTAATCTGTTTTGCATCTTAATATTAATCTCAGAGAATATTGATATAGATAGAATCTTTGAAATGTTTATTGAAGTTTTCAGGCTCAATTTTTAGCTTAACTTTATATTTGCCTCCCGCATTAGGTGTTTTTATCCACAATGGTAAAATTAAGGGATTGAATTCACTTCCTTTAAATCCAATGGTCGTAAAATGCTGCTCATTGGTATACCGTAACTCCGCATTTTACCCCATAGGTTATAGGTAATCTTCTGACTTTTCTTT
>CAZQTT010000123.1:0-4907 GCA_964596255.1 uncultured archaeon | reverse complement strand
CTATTGGCAAGTCAGAGGTGCCAACAGTGATCTCCGTAAGAACTTGTATCAAATCAGGGTTCGCTACCTGGGCGAAGGACACTGTACAACCTGAACAAGAAGCTCCGTTTATCCAGTTGATGTGCCAGTAATCTTTTACTTGATTGACAGCTTTTACAACTTCTGATTTGTAAGTTGCCAGAAAAGCTGTTGCGCCCATTGCTGCCACTGTTTTCATAAAATTCCTTCTACTCAATTTACCTAGGTTCATACTCCAACCTCCTTATGAGTATCATAGTCCTTTGAATATATATAAACCTTTCGAATATAATATCAGGAATTAGAAACAGATTGGACTTTTTTGGCCATTTTGGCGAAAGTTTTGGGATGAGGCCGCTGAAAGCATTGAAACACCTATTATTGCCAAAGTAAATATTAATACAATCTCCGATTTGTGCTCATATTCACCTCAGTACAAAATATGTGCAATGATATATAAAATAAAGTGAAATACAATTAATAAATGTAATTAAGTAATAATATTTAGGAAACCACTATACCAAATTATGAACTCTACCATACCAACTGAACTGCATTAAGACAAACTCTAAACTATATAATCATTTTTACTTAACATAACATTAATTCAAATGAAAAGTGGTCCAGTGGATGAAATTTTCCCTTTCTCCTTACAACTATTGATTACAGTGCATACTGCCTATTCAGCAAACACGGGGAATTGGGTCTGCAGCCGGGCTGGGTAGTATTTTCTTGGTCCCCACCATGGTTTCCACCACAACTTCCTGGAATTCATCTGTTGCGTATCCCACAATTTCTGCATCCTCTTGTCCTGCTTTATGCAATACATTCAGCACGTCTTCAGCTACCTCAGAGCAGATGCCCATTACCACTTTTCCTTCATTGGCCATAGCCATGGAGTCCAGACCCAGAACATCACAGAAACCCTTGACATCTTCTCTGATGGGTACCTTCTCCTCATCCACCAGAATACCTGTATTGCTCTTTTCTGCCATCTCATTGAGGGTTCCGGCCACTCCACCTCTGGTAGGGTCTTTCATTGAAGTGACGCCACCATTTTCCAGTGCTTTGCTCACAAACAGCCAAACAGGATAAACATCAGATTCAACATCGATCTCAAACTCCAGACCTTCTCTGCTGGACATTATAGCAGCACCATGCTCTGCAATCCCTCCGGAAATTACGATTGCGTCGCCGGGTGCAAGCCCTGAGTCCCTGATCCAGTTAAAAGGATAATCCCTGTATTCCTTGACAACACCAATATTTTTGTCCAGGTGTCCGTTCCTTAATCCCACACCGGATGTGTTGATCAGGATACCTATGTTGGACTCTACCACTTTGGTATCACCGGTAATTATCCTGGCATCCGTTTCCTTCAGCCAGTATTCCATATCAGCCACAATTTTTTCCAGAGTTTCGATGGAGAACCCATCCTGTATAATAAGGGAGAGGGAAAGGAATGATGGTTCAGCACCCAGAACTGACATATCATTGCAGGTTCCACAGATAGCCAGACTGCCTATGCTTCCCCCGGGGAAAACCACAGGATCAACCACATATGAATCCGTGGTCAAAACATAGTCAGAGTGAAAATCCGTTGAGTCATCCATATCCTCCAGAGATATTTCACCTACTTTAGAATTGAATTTGGAAATAACATGCTTTCTCAAGAAATCGACCATATACTTTCCGCCGGCACCATCTTCTTTCCTAACCATCATTTTAATCGTCCTCCTCAATCCTCCAGATACTTGGTTATATATAGCTGACCCAGGCTTATACCATTATCTCCTGCAGCCACTTCCCTGTTGAGATACAGGCTTAAACCTCGATCCTTTAGATAGTTTTCAACGATGGGAGTGAAGTGGGAATTATAAGCTACACCCCCACTCATAACCACACGATCGGAACCAGATTTCCTGGCAGCCTTTTCGGCCATTTGGGCAACTCCTCTACCCAGGTAATCTACCAGCTGGTAAGCCAGCTTTTCCCTCTTTTCTCCGTTATTATATCTTTCCAGGGCGTCACACATAACCCCCCCTATGTTCAACACCATCACATCAGATTCTCTGCCGGGCTCACTGACATAAGGAGCAGAATATAGCCCTTCTTCTCTGACAGTCTCAATCTGGGGTTCATAGTAGGAGTCGGTTGGCTCCATTATGGTCTCCAGCTTCATCGCCGGCTCACCCTCGTAAGTCCTTTCCAGACAGGTCTCCAGCATGGCAGAAATCGCATCGAGATATCTTCCGGCCGATGATGCCTCTGCGAGAGCGATCCTGGAGTCCAACTGCTTGGCAAACAAATCAAATTTTTCGCCCTTCCTGAGGTATTTCTGATAGCCATCAAGCAAGCTGTAGTCCTTTTTGTGGTCATATACGATGGAGAAAAGGGTTCTCAAAGGATAGTTAACGGCCAGATCTCCCCCAGGAAGTCTTATCAGCTCCAGTCTACCCGCTCTCTCGAACTTCATGCGGTCAAAATCGAGGTTCAACACTTCACAGCCCCATATCTTACCGTCGAATCCATATCCAACTCCATCTACCGCTATGGCCGTGGCCTTATCCAGACCTTTTTCGGCCATCACTGACATGGCATGGGCAAAGTGATGCTGAACCTTAATCAATCTGGCACCCTTCTCCTCAGCGAATTTCTCTGCAAAGGAAGAAGAGTTATAGAGGGGATGGGGATCGCAGATAACTGTATCCACATCATCCAGATTCATAAAGGAAGTCAGGAACCTGGATGCGGGCTTGAAGAACTCGTTATACGTCTTGAAATTGGATGTGTTCCCTATGTATTGAGAAACCACTGCTTTTCTGTCCTTGAGCATGGAGATAGAGTTATAAAGCTCTCCACCGAAAGCTATGGCATTCAGATTTGAGTCAAAGGCTATGGTCCTTGGAGTATAACCTCTGGAGCGCCTTATCATCATCTTATTCCCGTTGACGAACTTTATGACCGAGTCGTCGGTTCGGTTGTTGATCTTCAAGTTGTGCCTCAAAACACCATCAACCGGAAGCTGAGGGTCCTCGAGGAACATGGGCTCTCCAGGCATGTTCGCAGAGGTCAAGACCAAATAATCGGCCTTCAAAAATTTGAAGAGGATGTAATGTACAGGAGCGTAGGGAAGCATTATTCCCAGCTTATCCAGTCCGGGGGCTACAGCCTCAAAACCGTCCTTCTTCCACAACACTGTGATCGGCCTGGTATAATCTTTCATGGCCTCCTCTTCTTCCTGCGTAACATAGGCGACCTTCCGCACAGCTTCAATATCTCTGGCCATTACAGCAAAAGGCTGTTGAGGTCTGCTCAGAGTTTCCCTCAACTTCCACACTACATCATCCGTGGTGAGAGAGGCTATGTGATAACCGCCCATCCCCCTCACTGCAACTATTTTACCCTCATCCAGCATTTCTACAGACTTGATAATACCATCGAGCCCTTTAATTGTATTCTGACCATATACCAGCTCGTACTGGGGTCCGCAAGAAGGGCAGGCGATAGATTGAGCATAATATCTTCTATCTTCTACATTCCAGTACTCCTTATCACATCCAGAGCAAAAGGGATAATCCACAAAGGTAGTATTCTCCCTATCGTAGGGGAGCTGCTGGGCAACGGTGAACCTCATCCCGCAATCGGTACAGGAAATGAAAGGATACATGTACCTTCTATCCTGGGGATCGAAAAGCTCATCAATACAATTCTGACAGGTGGCCACATCAGGAGGGGGTAAAGACAATTCCCTGCTCTTGCCTCCACTCTTCTTTATGGTAAACTCCTCGGCCCTGCCATTGGTTTTTTCTATACCTACAGACTCTATTTCAGATATAGGGGGTTTTTCTGATTTTAACCTCTGGACAAACTCTTCAACATCTCTATCGACAAGAATCTCTACGGTTCCGTCTCCCGTATTTTTAACATGACCCTTGAGGCCCATAGATCTTGCCAATCTATACACAAAGGGACGAAATCCCACACCTTGCACTATTCCTTTTACCAGTATAGTATACATTTACCTATACTTATTTTTTGAAAAATAAAAAACTTGCTGATAAGCCATTAAACCGATAAAATAGGGGCTTTTAAACTGTAAAATCAATAATTTGTTTCCACTAGAATACTTAGGCGTATAGGTTAAAAAAATCCTAAAATTCTTAAGATTATTGGTTAAAAAATTCCTTCAAGGATGGGAGTAAAGGAAGTTAATCTGATTTTACAGGATAATAAACCAAATAATCCAAAAACTGAAAGAGAGTTGAAATGAGTTAAATTGGGTCAGCTTTGCTCTTTTTCAGTCTCTTCCGCGCCTTCTTCTCCTTCTTCAGCCTGAGGTGCTTCCTCTTGAGCAGGTCCTTCGCTTTCCTCTTGTGCTACCTCTTCAGCAGCTTCAGTTGCTTCAGTCCTTTCTGTTTCTCCGGTCTCACCTGCTTCTCCAGCTCCGGTTTCTTCTGGTTCTGCGCCTTCAGCGGCTTCTCCTTCAGGAGGTGCCTGGGCTCCCATTCCCATTTCATCCTGCTTCTTGAATACTTCTACTAGCTCCATCTCTTCTACATTTAGGTGCTTGAAGACTGCGTTTGATGCGGAGAATTTGCCCATCAGGAAGTACTGGTCCAGGGCTGCTCCCTTGGGTACCTCTACTCTGACTTTCTTGTCCTCTATTTCTATGTCTACGTGCTGTCCGGTGTATATGTGGAAGATCGCGTCTATTTTTTCTGAGAGGTCCTCAATCTTTTCCTTGATATTCACCTCGAATTTTATGTCCTTTCCGGCGAAGGGATGGTTGAAATCCACTATCACTCTTCTACCTATAATTCTCTCCACATACCCATATTTTTGATCTACCTGAACTCTCTGTCCTATATTCGGTCTCTCACCCAGCTGCT
>CAZQTT010000122.1:0-4935 GCA_964596255.1 uncultured archaeon | reverse complement strand
CGTCCTCTTAACGGGCTGCGCTCAGAAAGGGATAAAAAACGAATCTATAGAGATACAGGGACATGATATTTCCAGAGAATGTCAAGTAGACGATGACTGCGTGCTGATGAATAAACAGCTGAACTACAGCTCATGCTGGCCAGAAGTGTGTGAAGAGATCGATTACTCCCTACCAAAATACGTGGCTATTAACGGGCGGTCATTTGAGGATTTTAAGGAAAATGTCGGCCCATCAGGAGATGAATGCGGCCCTCAACCGTTATGCCCTATAAAGATAATCAACGACAACTATACGGCCAGATGCATGGACAACATATGTGTTAAAGTACCGATCACTGAAAAATGAACCTTTTTTTGAGGACCAAGAATTATAAACCACAAGAATCAACCAATGGCATGGGCAACATACCTCAGGACCATCCCCGCTATAAGAGCCTGGTTACCAGAGAGAAGATAGTGAAGGGATTTAACAGGGGTTTGGTCGCTCCTCAGGGACTCATAGCTCATGGGAGGGGAGAGGCGTTCGACTACATTTTGGGTGAGAAATCCCATGATTTCGCTCTCAAAGCTGAAAAGGCCGCAGTAGAACTTTTGATCAACTCGGAGCATCCTGTAATATCTGTGAACGGTAATACTGCAGCTCTTGTTCCAGAGGAGCTGATAAAACTTTCAAAACTACTTGATATCCCCCTTGAGGTAAATCTGTTTCACTGGAGCCAGGGAAGAGCCCGGAAAATAGCGGATTTTCTCCAGCTCTATGGAGCAAACGTTCTCTCTGCTGGAGATGCTGTTCTGGAGGGATTGAGATCGGATAGGCGGATAGTGGATAGAAGAGGTATCTATGAGGCAGATACGGTTCTGGTGCCACTGGAGGATGGGGACAGGTGCGAGATACTGAAAAAACATGGGAAGAAGGCTATTGCCATCGACTTAAACCCCCTATCCAGAACATCTCAAATGGCAGACATTACCATTGTGGACAACGTCAACAGAGCCATAACCAACATGATAGAGATTTTAGGGGAATTGAATGCCTCGGAGATAACCTCCTCAGGATTTGACAACGGACAAAATCTGGGGGAAGCCGTTGAGGTTATTTGCAATTATTTGAATTGTAAAGTCTCAAAATGATTTTATACTTTAGACTTGAGTGGCAGATATGATTGCTGACGTCTACATTTACCTCAAAGAAGGAATTGCTGATCCTGAGGGGGAGGCGACCAGAAAAGCGTTGAGATTACTGGGCTTCAAAAGCGTTAAAAGCGTCTCTTCCAGAAAAGTGTTCCGGATAGACGTTGATACCCGCAAGAAGGAAGATGCGGAGAAAGAGCTGGTGACCATGTGTGAGAAACTTCTTGCCAATCCCGTAATTCAAAGCTACACCATTCAGTGGAAAGATTGATTGGTTATTGGGCTTGAAAATGTGGGTGAAACAACGTGGGTGAAATGATGTTTGTTCCGGTTGATGTGCCTTTTGAGCTTCACGAGATCAAGATTTTGGAAGCGGATGACGACTCTCTGACAAAAATGAGCGAAGAGCTCGGCCTGGGGCTTAGTCTAAATGAAATGAAGAGGATAAAGGAGCATTTCCATCAGAAAGGCAGGAACCCCATGGATATCGAGATACAGAGTCTGGGGCAGGCTTGGAGTGAGCACTGCTGCTATAAGAGTTCCAAATACTATCTCAAGCAGTCCATCGTTGGCCTTTCAGCTGACTACGTAATATCTGCCATAGAGGAGGATGCCGGAGTAGCAGAGTTTGACGAGGAACACGCTTACGTCCTTGCTCTGGAATCCCACAACCATCCCTCTGCGATAGAGCCCTACGGTGGTGCTGCCACGGGAGTGGGAGGCATATTGAGGGATGTCCTGTGCATGGGTGCCCAGCCGATAGCCCTAATCGACCCCCTGTATTTCGGGGATCCCGACACACCCAGAGATGACGTTCCGTCGGGAACAAAACACCCCCTCTACCTTCTTTCGGGGGTTGTAGAGGGAATAAGGGATTACGGCAATAGAGTGGGTATCCCCACGGTCTCGGGCTCCGTCTTCTTTGACCACAAGTATCTCACCAACTGTATCGTCAACGTGGGTTGTGTGGGTATAGTGAAGAAGGACCAGCTCATTCACAGCAGGGCGGGGAACGCCGGAGACGTTTTCATTCTTGCAGGAGGTCCCACAGGTAGAGATGGTATTCATGGAGTAACGTTTGCTTCCTCGGAGCTGCACGAAAGGAGTGAGGAGGAATCCAGAGGAGCAGTTCAGCTGGGAAATCCCATTATAAAGGAACCCCTTATTCATTCCTGCCTGGAGATTGTGGATAAGGGACTACTCACCGGAATGAAAGACCTGGGTGGTGGAGGTCTGAGCTGCGTGATCGGAGAAATGGCTTCGGCGGCCGGATTTGGAGCTGAAGTCCATCTGGAAAAGGTCCACCTCAAAGAGAAGAATATGGCTCCCTGGGAAATATGGGTATCGGAAAGCCAGGAGAGGATGATGCTCACCGTGGAGCCCAAACACGTTGACCAAGTCCTCTACATATTCCAGAAGTGGGATGTCCCCGCAACTATCGTGGGGACTGTAACTTCGGATAAAGACCTCAAGGTCCATCATCACGGTTACAAGATATATCACATGGACATCGATTTCGTTACATCTGCTGTAGAGTACTGTAGGGCGTATTCCACCATCAGCAAAGAGGTGGATGAAGAAGAGACCACAGCTATTCCAGAGGATTATCGCCAGACCTTTCTGGATATACTTTCCCATCCCAATGTGGCCAGTAAAGAATGGGTCATAAGACAGTACGACCACGAAGTAAGGGCATCCACCGTTCTAAAACCCCTGCACGGGAGGATTAACTTTGAGGGTCATGGTGACGCGTCAGTAATAAAACCCACCACCTCTAACCGGGGAGTATCTCTGAGTGTGGCCACAAACCCCTGGCTGGTTAGAGCCAACCCCTACTGGGGAACTGCCTCCGTCTTTGACCAGCTCGTAAGGAACCTTGTTGCCGTGAACTCCATCCCCCATAGCTTTGCTGACGGCCTCAATTATGGGAATCCAGAGAAGCCGGAAAGGATGGGAGAATTCGTTGACTCTACAGAAGCAATGGGATGGATGGCCAGGAACTATGGAATGCCCTGTCTCAGCGGTAACGTCAGCCTCTATAATGAAACATCACACGGCAGTATTCCTCCCACACCTACTTTGGTGGGGATAGGTATTGTAGAGGACGTGAGAGAGTTGATAACCTCGGACTTCAAGTACAGAGGTAATGCAATCGTTATTGTAGGAGACACCAAAAAGGAGTTTGGTGGTAGTGTTTACTCTCAAATGAACGACACGAAGGGAGTGGTTCCCAGCACTTCTCCCCAGAAACTTAAGAAATATGCCGATGCCATGTTGGAGAGTTTTAAGAGGTTTGATGTGAGGGCATGCCACGACATTTCCAACGGAGGCATGGCCGCAGCTATAGGGGAGATGTGCATAGGCTCAGGAATAGGAGTCAGCCTTGATCTCTCAGAAATGGGTGAGGAGACATATACCAAACTGTTCTCCGAGTCCAACACCCGCTGGCTGGTGGAGGTCAAGCAGGATGAGGCTGAAGACTACATCCAGTTCTTCAACACCAAACAGTTGACGGCCAGAAATATAGGGACTACTGGAGGAGACAGCATAGAGGTTAGGGACGGAGACTTCAGCTTTAGTGTTCCGGTGGAAGATACTGAAGAGGCGTGGAGAAAGGGCTTGACAAAATATATAGAGTGATATTATGGACAGAGAAGAGATCAAGGTTGCGGTGCTCCGGATCGAAGGCACCAACTGTGAGATGGAGACAGTGAATGCCTTCAGGGAGCTCGGGGTTTACAGCGAAGCGATCCACCTAAAGCAGTTCTACAGTGACATGATAAAGGATGAAGAGCAGAGAAGCATGGCCGACTATAACTGCCTGGTCTTCCCTGGCGGTTTTTCTGCGGGAGATTATGTTAGAGCCGGTGCCATATTCTCTGCCAGGCTCAAAAGCGTTCTCACCGATGATCTGAGGGACTTTATCGGGCATGGTTACCCTGTTCTGGGTATCTGCAATGGGTTCCAGATCCTGGCAGAGCTGGGGGCTTTGCCGGGAGTGGATGAAGATAATCCTGTGGGAAAACCTCACATGGCTATCGGAGTTAATGACTCCAACAAGTTCGAGTGCAGACCCACTCTTTTAAAGCACGAGAACAGAGGGAAATGCGCTTTCACACATAAACTGGATAAGGATAAAGTCATGTTCCCCGTGGCACATGCGGAAGGCAAGGTGATGTTCCCCATGGGAGAGGAAGAGGACTACATAGACCAGTTGAGACAAAACGACCAGATAGTGTTCAGGTATGTCGATTCGGATGAAGAATACGCAAGCTACCCATGGAACCCCAACGGCAGCATATACAACATAGCCGGAATATGCAACACGAAAGGAAACGTATTTGGTCTCATGCCCCATCCCGAGAGAGTCTTCTGGGATCACAGAGCAGATTCAAATGGAGATGGCAGGTACATCTTTGAAAGCGCAATAAACTACCTGATGAGCCTATAACTTATCTTATTTTGATATTACATGGTTTAGCTCTATGGCCCGACTTGCAGTGGTGAAGGGTAAAGATAGACGATTGAACATTTATAACTCCCTCAAACTGATCGAAGAAGATCTGGAGCCTCTACATCGAAAGAAGAGAGTATTGATAAAGCCGAACTTGACCGCAACTCGTAACCCATACGCCAATACCGATGTAGAAGTGGTGGAAGAAGTAATTGATTTTTTGAATCAATACGGTGATAAAGAATTCCTTATCGTGGATGGAAGTGGAAGCGCTCACATTCAGGGAACTACCACGTCCTCGGTTCTGGAAAAGTTCGGTTACTATAAACTGGAAAAGAAATACGAAAACG
>CAZQTT010000121.1:190-5116 GCA_964596255.1 uncultured archaeon | reverse complement strand
TAATTTTTCATCAAATAACATGAATGAGCTCATTGGTTATTGAATTGACTATAATCACTATGTACTGAAAATACTTATAACCGTACGTAAGTAAAATACGAAATTTAGTCACTACTATATTATAAAGATTAATTTTACTACTATATCATGAAGATTAATTTTGATTCTCCACTGACATAAAAAAGGATTTTTAATCAATTCAAGTTCAAGTAGAACATGAACTCGTAATCTTTGTTGATGGTGATTTTCAAGTTGCTTCCTCTCTTAGTGGCATATATTTCCCAGCTCTTGTCTCCACAGCATTCCGCAACCGGGTACCAATCTCCCTTTTCATGATCACACCAGGAGAGCATCATAGCATCCCCAAAATTGGATGCGAGGGACTTTGCCACTTCTCTTGCCTTATCAAAACCAAATTCATGATCTTTGATACTTACTTCAATCTCCATACAGTACATTTGTTTTAACTTACTTATAAAATTTACCTCATTATTTTAATTTAAAAACACTATGCCTTCAGAGAGATTGATTAGCATAATTATAGAGGTTATAACACATACATAATAAAGTTATAGCTCTTGAATAATTATTACTTTCACATTACACGACAGCTATTTGTCCCTTAAGGAACACCATAATCCAGACAGTAACGAGCGAAACCTCCCGCCACCTGTCTAAACGTGGTGGTTTACATCCACCACTACTATTATTCTTTTCAAATTCAAATTATGGTGGTAGAAAACGGCCGGGGAAGTAAAAATCGGGGTTTTCGATTCAATACGGAAAGTTCAGGTATTTCTTTACTTCAGGAGCTAGGTAGTCCAGCACAGTGCCTCTCGCCTTTTTGAGCTCCAGATGCTCCACCAGCTCTTCGAACTGTCCTCTGGCCAGACCATCCGCAATAACCGCCGCCCCTTTAGCCGACTGCTTGTCTCCATCAAGGTCCATAATCTGGTAATGGTAATCCTCTTTAGCTTCCTGGAACACTTTTCTGAATTGGGGGATGGAGAAGAATCTTCCGGATGTTATTATTTTTAAAGAGCTTCTTTCTCTTATTGCAGTCTCTACTGCCCTTATTCCTTTGAACATCAGCTCCGCCAGCCACTCCAACACATCTTGTGGCAATTCCTCCAGAGCTTCTTTCCTCCCCAAGTAATTCTTTAGTCCTCCATTGAATACCATGGACTTGGGGAAAGCAGAGAGCAGGTAAGCGAGCTCACCGTCTATGGTGCCCGTGGACCTGTATGCGAGGGAGCCTGAAGTACCTCCTATACCGTCCACGATTTTCCCTCCCTCCACCGCGATAAAGGCATTGAATCCGGACCCGGCTTCGATTAGAATGAAGTTCTGCTCACCGTATTCAGCTTCTTCACCTAACTGTTCAAGAGCCAGCGCTACGGAGCAGACCTTATCGGGAGTTCCCATATCTATTTTATTTATTTTCCTTACCTCAGGAACTGTGGGAAGGTGGATCACACCTGGAATTGTCTTAATGTTGGTTTTCCTTGACCTGGCCATCTCTATCAAGGAGCGCAATCCCACGGAAGCTTCTTTGTCTCTGCTTAAAGTCATCAACGCTATATCTTCATCAGTCAGGTCGACAAAATTCTTAACAGGTAGACCATAACCCGATAAACCGGCTACGACTTTGGCTCCGCTTTTTTCCAGGGCATCAAAGATTAATTCAGGATTCTTCTTTACTCTAAAAGTTTCCACTGTCTGGCTGAAACATTCTCGTCCGTTGTCCATAGCATAGACCTGATAGGTCTCCGTGCCAGCATCAACTCCGGCTGCGATTACCATACGTTACCTTTAAGGAGATTGGCTATTTTATCTGTGGTGCTTTTCATCTGCCTTTCCAGATGGAGAACGTAGTGCTCATCCTGGTGGGTTATATCCTGGAATTTGGCTTCTACTCCCATTCTTTGCAAGTGCTCTTTGAAAAGCTGTAGAACTTCAGTGTCTCTAAATTTTGGATAATTATTCTCCGTTACTCTCCTTCCCTGCTCGACATCCTTTATACTTTCTATGATAGGCTTTAAAATCGCTTCACCCAATCTCAGACATCTCTCTTCCAGTTCTTCCTCACTTTCTTCAAATTCAAAGCTTTGAAATGCCTCTCTGATAATTCTGGAGAACATATAATCTTTTCCGTATTCGTTGAAGTATCTGAAGGCATACTTCAAATCAGCACAAGTGGATTGGCTGGAAGTATACTTAAGAGGTGCTCTCTTCATCTCCGGGTCTTTTATGACCACTCCTTCTCTACCTTCCTTACCGAGGTCCAGCAATATATCTCTCACTTCCTGGTGAGCTTTAGAGGTTTCTACGCGTCCCAGAAAGGTAGCCAAATTCAAATCATATTCTTCTGCCAGCTCTTCTTTCTTGGTTATGGGCAATGCTGTATTTGTTCTTCTGTTCCTGATGTCGAACACGTAAAACTCCAGCTCCTTGTTACTGTAGACCTCCTTGGGGACGAATGGCGATTCTTCCCCCACGCCTTCGCTGCAGAGCATTAGCTGGGGATTATCCTTAAAGAATTCAGGGTTAATCTTTTCTCTTGCCTTCTCGGTGGAGTAGGGGCACACCAGACCCCTTCTGGTAACTGCATAAAGGTTGTGGCCGAATTTGACGATCCTCACGTTATACCCGTTCATCTTCTCTTCGACCACTACTTCTCCCTTGAACCGCTTTTTGATGGTGGGATGTAAGGTCAGTGCCCTCCTGATCTTGGGGAATCCCCGGACGATCACCGGCTCACTGTTTATCTGGGCTGCCAGAGTGCCCTCCTCGTATTTTCCAAACTTTTTGCTGAGACAGTACGCCTGCTCAATATCGGAAAAAAAGGGGTGATCCAGCCAGGCTTTTCTGAGGACCTTTCTTTCTTTTAATCTTCTGGCAGAAGAGGGGGTTAAATCGAGAGCTTCGGCAATGAAACTCATCTTCATTTTCTCGATGCGTTAAAAAGGAAATAGACCAGATCTCGCTCCGTGATCAACCCTTCAAGCTCTTCTCCCATTATCAGAGCTGCTCCATGGTTTTTATTGATCATTTCAGTAGCTATTTCAGATATTTTATCATCAGGAGAAAAAGTCAACAGTTCTTTGTACTCCAAAAGGGTGTCATCCGAGAGTATCAGCTTGATGGGCTTCTGATGGATGTCGGTTACATCACCTGTTACCAGCATTCTGAATGCTTCTCCGCTACCAAAATAACGCAATAAAGATGAAGAAGTTATTAGACCCAGTAAAACACCATCCTGAATTACGGGAAGTCTTCTAATTTTTTTAGAGTTGATAATCTTCATTGCCTGCTCAATTGTAGTGTGTGGCCCTACGGTAACCACTCCCCTGGTCATGAAATCTACCACAGCACCGTCAAATTCAGTCTGCCGGGATAAGAAGTCAAGTATATCTCTTTCGGTTATTATACCCATAATTCTGCCTTCTTTGTCCAGAACAGGACAGCCACCAACTTTCCTACCAAACATTACTTCTAACGCGTCTTCCCAGGAGTAAGTAAAGTCAACAGCTGTAGGCTTCTCCATTATTTCTCTAACACTTTCATTCACTGCGGCAAGCAAATTGTTCCCATATCGTTCTTCTACTATTTTGTGTTTACTTCCGCCACCAAAAAAGTTGATAATATCCGTCCCCGTAGTTATTCCCTCTAATCTCTTGGTACCGGAGTCCACAATGGGTACACGTCTAAAACTATACCCCACCATGGTCTTAAGAATGCTCATAATGGTTGATGTTGGCGGGGCAGTTACCACTTCCCTAGTGACTATATCCATAACACTTCCATGCTTTAACTTCTTCTTTTCAGTGTTCCTTACCTTGTTAGGGTACTCTCCTTTCTTAACGCTCATCAAAAACCCCGATTTAATAAACGATTTCTGAAACCTGCTTATTCTTCTACTCTACCATCTCTGCACAATCTTCGCAAACCCGCATTCCGTTGACTTCCACCAGGTCTTCTGAGACCCTGCCACAGTTTTCACATTTGCCCGGGATTTCCTCCATTGACATGGGTTCTTCTCTTGATAGCAATCCGGACATCTCATTCAGGTCGAATGAGACACTCAATATATCATTGTCGGTAATTATACCTGCCAGGTCATTATTTTCCACTACGGGTAATCTTCTGATGCCCTTTTTCTGCATGATTTCAGAGGCTTCTCGGATACTCGTATTGGGGGTTACAGTGATTGTAGGTGAGCTCATAATCTCCTCAAGTTTGACCTTATTGGGAACCTTATTTCTGGCTACAACTTTAGTGAGAATGTCTCTTTCAGTAACCACACCCAAAGTAGAGTGATTCTCCACAACCACTATACTACCTACGCCATACTTAATCATCTTGCGAGAAGCATTAAGTAAGGATACATCCTTGCTTGAAGTGCAAACCTCTCTCGTCATTACTTCTTTTACTGGTATGTCTGATTGCATAGGCCCTCACCTACTTACGCTTGATAAACAGCATTAAACGCATGAGGTTTTTAAACTTTTTTGGAGAAAAAATAGAGTACAAATAATACTTCTAATTTCAAGTTCTACGAAAACAGACCTTTTTTCTCCATGCTGAGGGTTCATATCATTTATATTAGTATTGAAACGAAGATAGAGTAGTTGATACTTCTCAAGCTATCTTTTTAGGGAAACAGGTTCAGGAACCAGAAGTGCATTCTGAAGGGAGATCACAATACTGGCATATCTTCTTTTTCCCTGTCTTTTTTTGATCTATACTTGTACTACTTGAGCAGCTAAGGGAGGTACGTGAACTACCTCAAGCTAAAGAGACTTACTCAACCACGTTGACAAGATTGATTACTCAACCACGTTGACAAGGTTGTCACAAAAGTGACGAACTCACAAAAGTGACGAACTCACAAAAGTGACGAACTCACAAAAGTGACGAACTCAC
>CAZQTT010000121.1:0-90 GCA_964596255.1 uncultured archaeon | reverse complement strand
AAAAGTGACTAATTCAACTCGCAGAGTTGACTAACCTTCCTGCTTCAGCGAACAGACTCGATCCCTCTCACGGAGCCGAGGCATCCATCA
>CAZQTT010000120.1:0-5578 GCA_964596255.1 uncultured archaeon | reverse complement strand
TATCAATAAATCGGAACATAAAGATAATCTTTTACTTCCGAATATTTAAAATTTATTTAGGTACTGAGTTACCACTAGCACAACCCAGATACCTCAAAAAAAAGAATTGAAATTGCTCTTAACGGAGATAACCTCGAGCTTCCCGATCTCCAGATCACTTTTATAGGGACAGACAAACCTCAAGAAGTTGTCACAAATCCATTTTGGGCCATAGCTTCCGGTATAGACAGATTAGTGGAGGGAGAGATCAAAGAGGTCATTAGGTTAATGGAAATGATCAAATCAACTAATTATACACTCTCTTACTGGCAGCAGGTTCAGGGTAATACTTTAACGAAGCGTTATAGGAGGGGTCATCACCCATTTTCCTCACCGTCAAATCCATAGCCCTTAAAACAGTCATAGTATCCTTCACGTAATGTTCAAGGAAAGTTAGGGTAGTTACGTCCGTGTGATCTATAGTAACAGGGCCATTCCAGCCTACGACCACCTTTGCTTCCTTTATTAGGAACGCGTCCGCCATGTTAGTCCTCTTCAACCCTTCACAACCCATCAAGATAATGGAGGTGTCGTCAAAACTACCATCCAGGCCCTTGACGAACTTGGGGCTCACCCCAAAGTATTGCTCCTCCTCATAAGAGAAATAGACTTTCTTCACCGTATCAGATAATTGCTGATAAGAGTACTTATCCTGAGAATACTCCTCGGATGTGAACAGGACCACAGGGTTGTCCCCGTACTCGCTCATAGAAGAGTGAACCCTGAAGATAATAATGTCGTATCCATAAGAAGTCAAATTCCCATAGAAATCCACGGTAACCTCCTCCTGCGGGTAGTAATCCACATCATAACCCGCCACCTCCAAGAGGTCAGTAGCTTCGCCCACGAAGGTCTCATTAGGGGTTGCTGCACTCAACTGATCAATTATAGCCGCCCTCTTCTCTCCTGAAGAACTGCTGGAGGATTCTTCGTTTACGAATGAGTTCACGAATGGATCTAAAAAGCCAAATAAGAGAAAACTAAAAAATAAAAGAGGAATGATGGCAGCTGCAACATGTTTCCTTTTCGGCATTAACCATCTTCCTTGACTTATCTTACTTAAGTCTTCTTGCAGCTTCTATTGCACCAATTCCGAATACGGTCATCACAGGATGCTTTTCAGCAGGTTATAGAGCATGCTAAACCAAAAAACCTTAAAATTTTTATTTAAAAAAATAAAAGTCGTAAATAATTTATTTAGAGAATAAAATATCAAAGTAGAGTGTAAACACTTACAATCAATTATTCAACCTTTTACGGCTAACTGAGCCTAAAAAAACCTGCTTGAAATGTTTCTATAGAATAGCACGTTTGACTACTATTTTTGCTAGAGCAAAGAAAAGAGCTAGTTACAAACAATACAAAAAATAAAAAAGGGAATTATTTGGGGTCCCATCCAGCCATGGGGACTGCTTCGTATTTTCCTTCTCTGCCTTCTTTATCCACAACGTGTATACTGCATGCCAGACATGGGTCGTAACTTCTGATGGTTCTCAAGACATTGATGGGGTTAGGCTTACCATCGTTTGTCCCGTCTTGTGCATCTAATCCCCAGTTATATGCATCAGTAGTTCCTGTACTATCTGCCCAAACATCATTTGCTGGTACAGGAAGCTTATCAGGGTCGATATTTGCTACGTAGCAGAATCTTACAACCTCGATATCGCTTACGTGACTATAATCTGGGTATCTGTAGTCGTACGTGAATTCCAAGACAACTTTTCCAGCGTCGGTACCGTCGTAGACTACTTTGGATGTGCTTTTGAGACCTACCCCTACGATCTGGCCTTCGTTCTCATCAACGCCAGTCTTAGGTTTATCGTAGGCCTCATATTGTGTACCCGCTAGCTTATACTTGATCTTCAAAGTCCTCTCAACCACTGGTGAAGTATCTCCAGCATTGTTCAGGGTAATCACGACCTTACCAGAACTCAGGTTATCATCATTGATTTCTACATCGGGATCACCATAGAGGGTGTATTCTGTATCTTCTTTAGCCACACCCATGAGGCTCCACTCGAATGGTCCGGGATTGCCCCAGGCATCTCTACCGTTTCCATTCCATGTCGTTCCAGCTATGTGCTGATACTGAGTTAAGAGACCATTCTCAACTTTGCTGAAGTGGCACGTGATACCTCTCGGAGCATCCCAGAAGGCAGCGCCTTCTCCTTCAAAGTTCTCCCAGTCCGCATCAGCGACCAGATAACCACTAGGTATGGGTTCGGGATCGACTGCAGACAAAGCTCTATGAAGTCTTGTTAGCCAGCTTCCTCCAGAGTCTATTTCATCCAGATAGTCGCCACTCTTGTTTTCACCTGAATAGTCAGTTCCAAACAACATGTCAACCAGAAGCAATATATCCTGGACTCTACCCAAAAGTCTGTTTGCTGTAGTAGATTTCCACCCATAGGATGGAAGATTTGCTAATGCGTCATACAAGTACTCTCTGAATCCAAGGTCTGAAGAAGTTGTCAGGTTCAAGTCTGGATCACACCCATTGACCACTAATCTGGCGAATGGTCCTGACTCAACGGTGAATGTCTTCTCTCCGTCATATGCTCTGGTTGCTTTGTACCAGGTATAGGTATACCTATCATTAAGGCCGTGAGTATAGGTTGCAGGATGCGTTTCAGAATCTCCGGGATATCCACCACACACTGGCCTACCTGTAATATCATCAGGCTCAGGATACTTACCACTGGTAATATCCTCATAAATGGTCATCCAATCTCCACTTCTTGGGGTTCCTGTGGTAGGATCCAATCCATACCAAGTATTATCAGATAATTTAACTCCAGCTCTGAAATACTGATCTCCAGTAATAGACCAATTTGCAGGATCTGTACCTGGTATATGTACTATATCGAAGGTTCCAGCACTAACAAAGTTATCCGAACCTCTTCCCCACAGAACTGCTTTAGTTTGAGTGTCACCTTCAGAACCAGAGTCTGCACCATTTGAGCATGCGTAGGCTAATGCAAGAGTGAACAACCCTACTCTCTTAACTATCCAGCCATCATCGGCGGATGTTGCCAAAGTACTCTTGGTATCAAGTATTGTATCGGCAACTCCGGTTCCAATCGCATCGTTAAAGACATCAATCAGTGGGAAGTAATCTGTCCCTTTGGTTCCTGCTGTGTCAGGCGTGGATCCGCCATGTCCTATCAGTTTGGATGCGAGTGTAGCTATTGCATCAAAGTCTCCATCAGCACCATATTGTCCTTTGAAAGATCTCGAGAACCCGCCGGGGATTGCTGACTGCTGGTGAGGTACCTTACCACCCAAGAAACCAAGAATCTCATGCAATATCCTCTGAGCTACCACAGCTTCCTTATAGAAGTTATCAAAGAAGCTTCCGTCGTTATCCTTGAGATCAGAAGCTTTGTATGTAACTGCAGCTGCATCTGCTTTCTCTTCCCAAACAGTTCCACTAAGTCTACCATCAACGTATCTTTGGACGAACTCGTCAATCCATCCCTTGTAATCCGGTGCAGCCAAAGCAATTGTGTGTGCCGCATGCGAGTATATGAATGTCACAGCATGCACAATGTTCCTGGCGAACTGTGCCGCCAGAGGCATTTTGTCACCACCTAAATCTGAGCTACCTGAATCAGTTATTTGTCTTCCGTTACCATGCCATCGATTAGTCAGGCTACCTGGTCCACTATTTATCGCGTTTCCACTCGGCCCTGTTCCATAGCTAGCATCCATTGCTTGAGCGAAGGGGAATACGAATCCTGCTGCGGTCTCTATGTTTCTTAGGGATGTGTGTCTGTGGATGAAGTGGCATACACCACATGTCCTGGAAGTGATTACGGGTGCGTCTCTGGGGTCTCTATTAATCAGTATTTTCTCAAGACCTCTGAACATCTCACCGTGGCTGTAAGCTGAAGAAACATAATACGGTGTTTCATCACTTACTCTTGCTGTAATCCCTAGATGGCCTTCCAATCTTGTTAGGGGGCTTATCTTAACATAATCTGCCATTTTTCATCACCTCTAATTTAGTATTCTCCTCCAGAACCACCGTAGCCAGATCCGTAGCCTACTGTTCCAGTGTTGTTAATCCATTCCTTGTTGTTTCTGGGCATTGAAGTGGCGTGGCATGTGTAACAGACAAGACCTTTACCTTCGTAGTCCGGTGTAGCTCCTGAAGCTTCTCCCGGTATCTTGCCACCAGCTAACATTTCAGAGTGAGTGCATTCCCTGAAGAAGCCGCTGCCAAATACGTTGTCCGGGAAGCTCACGTCAGCACAACCATAGCACGGAGAACCCTGGGCAACACACCAGCTGCCTGGGTTGGCAGTACCGAATTCATTGTCTCTATCCTTGTTCCAGTTGCCAACACCAGCCGGGTTCCAACCATTGGGTGCTGGACCTTCAGTGAAACCACCCTTGTAGGAGCAGTTGGTGTGCGCAATCACACCTCTGCAACCCAATCTCAGCAAGCACTTGTTGGGGTACTCAATGGCATCTGCGAATGATGTAGCAAAATCACCAGTATCAAATGCAGCTATTCTCTCACACTCATCGTGAGTTGGCTTACCATAAATGTTGTACCAGCTAGATCCATCTAACGTGATTTCAGCAGGCCTGTTCCACTGATCAAAGCGTATGTAATCAAAGTAACCACCTGGGCCAGCCAATGACTGCAGTATGGCAGCATAAGTCAGAACAAGGTGTTCTGGGTGTGCTGGGCAGTCAGTTAGGTTAATCACTGGTTTATGGTTAGTGCTTCCATATCCTTCTATAGAATATCCGAACTGACCCACCGATGCTGCATCCTCAATGAAGTGCTGCAAGCCTTTGGCTCCTGTGGGGTTGGGGTTTCCTCCAGGTATACCACCAAACGCACCACAGTTACCGTAAGCTATGAAAGCAGTGACTCCATCCGCATCATGGCAGTATCTCACTATGTCAGCAAACTCCCACATGTGGCCTTCCTTGTACGTTCCACCTACGTTCTCCATTCCTACTTCACAGAACCCCGGTTCTTCATTGTCACCCCACTTCTCGTAAGGTATCGCTCCTTCCACTATAACAAAAGTTTCTTGGCTGGTATTATCTACAACATCCTTGAGGTACTCAATGGCATCCACATATATCTGGTCTTCGTCGCCGCTGTTATCCGCAACAAGACCAGCGTATGGTTCATAGGTTTCTCCATCATTCGTATAGTATGCTCCAGCCTGCGGCATCAAAGTGGGATGGAATTCCAAGTCAGTTGAGGTAGCACTTAAGACCTGTAACAAGTTAGTTGTGTAACCAGCTCCAAGTCCTGCACCTCCAGCCGATACATCACCAACCCATGAGAGAGCGGAGATTGTACAACCCGTACATGCCTGACCGTGAATCCATACCAAGTTTAAGTCATTGTTGTTCTGGGTGATCACAGCCATCGCTTTCTGTAATACGTCAGTACTCATGAATGTCGCTGCAGCACCAGCACCCGCTGAAATTTTCAGGAAATCTCTTCTACTTACCTTCATTTTTCTACCACCTCTATATCTCCAAAAAGAAATTAGTGGAGATTGTTCTC
>CAZQTT010000119.1:0-6048 GCA_964596255.1 uncultured archaeon | reverse complement strand
TCAGGGGGTTTGGGCACCCGTCAGCGTGCCTAAAGTAGGGGTGAATGCATAGCATGATGAACCACCTGCAATCTCACAACTTCAGCCGTGAGAAGCTGACCATGATGTCGAAGTCGAAATTGGAAAAAAACTTATTAGTAAGACATAATAATAATAGAAAAATAATTAAGATTTGCAGAAAGGCAGAATAAGAATTGATAATAAAGAGGATAATCAATCAGTAGATGAGCTGGAAATCAATCACAGGTTGAAGAAATTGAAGGATGGCTACGGGAAACTAAGAGAGCTTTGCATGAAATTAGACATGAATATAACATATCTTTCAGAATCATTAACGTTGTTTAGCAGAAAGTTCCTCTATAGCCACAAAGGAACAGAAAGAATAGCCCCTCAGAGAAAATGGGCCCGGAGGGGTTTGAACCCTCGACTTCTCGCTTATCAGGCGAGCGCTCTAACCAGGCTGAGCCACGGGCCCAATTAAACAACAAACTGCTTAAATTGGTTATCTTATCATTTGTTTTACATCTCTACATTTAAAATTTTTCTCAGTCTCAGTTATATAATCAGTCAGTCGGTAGAACAAGGTCCATTTTAACCATTATCTCAGGACCGCTCCCTCATCTGCTGAGCTCACCAGCTTTGCATACTTCTCCAGATACCCTTTGAACGTCTCTCTTCTGATCTGCATTGTCTTTCTCCTGCTGGAGATCTCTTCTTCACTTAAATCCAGCTCGATTTTTCTCTGGGGAATGTCTACCTTTATCACATCCCCGTTCTTTACTACCGCAATATTTCCTCCTTCAGCGGCTTCCGGGGAGACGTGCCCCACACAGGGACCTCTGGTAGCGCCGCTGAATCTTCCGTCGGTGATGAGGGCTACTTTCTTTAACCCCATACCCGATATGGTGGCGGTGGGGAGAAGCATCTCGGGCATTCCCGGACCTCCTTGGGGCCCCATATATCTGATAACCACCACATCACCCTCTTCAATCTCATTGTTGAGGATGGCGTTGATGGCTTCCTGTTCTGAATCGAATACCTTTGCATTCCCCTCAAACTTTTGCATATCCTGGCTCACTGCCGCTGATTTGATCACACATCCTTTTTGTGCCAGATTCCCGTAAAGAACGGCTATACCGCCCTGGTCGCTTATTGGGTGTCCCACATCTCTGATTATCTCTTTTCCTCTGGCAAACGCTTTTTCTGCAATTTCGTGGATTTTGTATCCGCTAACAGTAGCTTCATTGTGAATATAGTCCCTGGCTTTCTTTATAACCATGGGGACTCCTCCACTTTCATCCAGATCTGCTATAGTATAATTGCTGGCGGGGTCAATGGCTACCAGCTGAGGCGTCTTCTTACTAATTTGGTCAAATAAGTCCAGATTCAGTTTTACTCCCGCTTCTCTGGCTATAGCGGTGAGGTGCAACACCGTGTTGGTCGAACCCCCTATGATCATATCCGTGGTTATAGCATTGTGGAAGGAATTCTCCGTAATGATGTCGCTGGGCTTGATATCATACTTTATCAGCTCCAGTACTCTCTCACCACTCTTTTTGGCTATTCTCAGCTTTCTTGAGGAGCCACACGGAGAGGTAGAGCAATAGGGCAGGCTCAACCCCATGGCTTCTGTGAGAATTTGCATGGTGTTGGCGGTAAATAAGCCCTGGCAGCTTCCGCAGTAAGCAGCGCAATAGTCTTCGTAGAGCTTGAGTCCCTCATCGTCAAGTTTCCCTGCTTTATATTTACCTGCTGCCTCAAATGCAGTTTTTATAGTCACATTTTCCCCGTCTATCTTTTCTGCCAGCATGGGACCTCCAGTTACGGCCAAAGCCGGAATATTTAACCTGAGTATGGTCATCAGCATTCCGGGGACAATCTTGTCACATGAGCCAACCACAATCAGCCCATCAAGACGATGAGCCTCTATCATGCTTTCTATTGAATCGGCAATAAGCTCTCTAGAGGGAAGAGAATATTTCATCCCGTTATGTCCCATGGCAATGCCATCACATATACCTATAACCCCAAATTCAAATGGAACACCGCCTGCAGAACAAATACCTTCTCTGACAGCTCGAGTTATCCTGTCCAGTGTCATGTGCCCCGGAACGATATTGCTATAAGCGTTGGCAATACCTATAAACGGCTTGTTGAAATCAGCGTCTATCAGTCCGGTTGCCTTGAGGAGACTTCTATGAGCGATCTTATCTACTCCAACTTTGGCATCATCACTGCGCATGCAGGAGGGAAGGTTGAAGCCTATATAAAAGTATTTAAATCTAATTTATAAATAATATAAAAAATAAAAAATTATGTTTTGAGGGCCAATTTAATATCCTCAGCCTTAACGGTCTTTCTGCCGGCGTGTCTGGCAACTTCCATTGCCTTTCTTGCAACGCCCTGGGCCCACTCTTCGATTTCCTCAGCTATTGCTTCTCTGGCATCTTCACTAACTCTATCAGCACCAGCACTCCTTATCAACCTGTCGATTGGAGCAATAGGCAGTTTAGCCATTTACAATCACCTCCTACACTTATGAGATTAGATATTGAAAATATATATAGTTTTCTCTAAAATTGAATTATTTGGCCCCATATATCTGGCCAAATGCTATAATAGACTTGATTTGTGGTTTAATGATACTTAGCTAGATAACAGAAGAATTAGATTATTAAGCCAATATTCGAGGTTACTGACCGGATATCGTAGAGATATGGATAAAAAATTAAACCTGAAGAGTAATTGTTTACACACCTAGGTAAAAAATTTTGAGTTTTAATGGCCTTGGCCTTTGGTAATAACTAACTGTTTATGCCCCTCAGGCAAGGCTAACAAAATCTCAAACCTAAGTCCTTCATCTTGTTGCGAACCATTATATTTACGATCAGAGGTGTGAGACTTTCTACCATCCTGGATACGACGAGTGGACCTGCATCCAGGGGCCGTAATCCATTAATCTGGTCAATAAGATTCATAACTTCCAATTTGGCCTCTTCGTCATCCCCACATACAGGAACGTCCCATTCAAAATCCGCATTTAAGTCAAAAAACCTATCTGCAGGGATTGTATGGAGTGCGGATACCACTTTGCTAAGATTTAAAATAGAGGCCAGTTTTTCGGCTGCTGAACCCGAATCAGGTGGGTAATATCTAAAACAGCCACCCTCTTTCCCCATAGGAACGATAGGGGAGACCACAATTTTATCCTTTAATTCCTCTCTAAGCCCTTCTGCGGTAGAAAAAACGTATTTCCACGGTATGGTGAATACAGAAATTTCCCCCTCTTTAGCCGCATCCTCATTACACACTCCAATGAATTTACAATCGCTTTTCACATCCAATACGCATTCCTGGTACTCTTCACACTTTTCCACTGCTTTATCTTCCTTTCTGGAGCCAACAACGACTTCATGACCCAACAATGCAAGCCTCAAAGCCAGACCAGCTCCAATATCACCTGTTCCCCCTATCAGAGCGATTCTCATACCATCACCTTTTTAACTTCGCTGGGAAGCATGGTTTTTAAATTTTTTTTAATGACATTTTTGCCAGCATAACAAAAGTAACATGATTTATATTTTCTTGACAGCAAACTTTTATACTCCAGGAGCTTAACACTTTATATTGGCTGCATAAGGGGCGGTAGGGTAGCCTGGTCATCCTCCTGGCCTTGGGCGCCAGAGACTGGAGTTCAAATCTCCGCCGCCCCACTCAAAGCAAAATAAAGCTTTTTTTAGGAAGTATTTTTCTCTCCCTTTTTGCTGGTTCAATCAACTTATAGCCAAATCCGAACCCCCAAACTAGGAGTTAAAAAGTCTGTGATGATCTCCACAATCCATTTTTGATTTGGGGAAAACAATAAAATACAGTATACAGTATAATTTCAACAACTTATTGAGGTTGGTTATCAGCTCTCTCAGTCCAGATCCTCGTAATCGATTCTTACTCTCTTTTTGAGCCTGACTCTGATCTCCCCTTTCTGTGATTGTAGAGTCTGTACAACTCTACTTCTCTCCATTGCTCTCACGTGATCGGAAACAGTTTGGCCGGAAGAAAAATCGAAGTTTTCGCTTAGTCTGTAATAGATTTCTCCCATATCCAGCTCTCCTTTTTCTTCCAGCATATTGTATATTTTAACCTTTACCGGGTGGGAAAGAGCATGAGCGATCTTGCTTATCTCATAAACGTATTCCATACCACTGACTTTACTAAATACTATAAAAATGGTATTCTGTTAAAAAAACATTCCTATTTTTGGTTATTAAGATGGTAATCATTTCTAAATCCAAAGGTTTATAGAAAAACTACCCAAATAAATCGATAGTAGTCTGGGAAGTAAGTATTATAATAACCTCGCCAAGGTTTTACTTCCGCCCCCTCCATAACACCCCTTTACCAGCCACCACTTAAAAGTTCTACACTCTACTGCTGATAGCTTAGTATATGTATTGTTCTGTTATGGGGTATATTCTGCAATTACAGAGAGATAGAATTGTGGATGAATTATACGCTGAATTGAGTATTAAAAACAGGACAGTTGAGCTATAGCCATACTCATTAGATACCAATAAGAGTTAGGGTAGATTTTATCTTATCTACTTTCCTTATTCTATCAATTATCTCTTTGAGCTGGTCATCACTGTCAGTTTCTGCTTTTAGAACTATATCATAAACCCCGTAGACGATACTCGTTTCTACAACCCCTTTTATGTCTTTTATAGCCCCGTAAACATTGTACTCATTTCCTGCTTCAGTGTTAATTAGAATGTACGCCAACGTCATAATTGTACATTCTTAAAAAACTAAAAAAGTTTTCTGTGAAGTCGTCATTATTTTTATTTGCTATATATCTCCATTTCTCTTCGTTTATTTTCTCCACCTCTACTTTTGGTTTCTTGTTTCCTGTAATGTAATTTTTAACTTCAGCAATAACCTGACAGTAGGAGGGACATTCTCTACTGGCAAAATCGAAACCCTCGCAAAATCTTAAGTTAGAACAGTAAATAGTCTTGAAGCTCTTATTATTCAAACTAACCTGGATAATCGCCAGTATTCTGGCCATTTCGACCTGGAAGCAGGAATGATTTGAAGACACTTTAAAGGGTAAACTGTACTACTTTAATAACTTTTAGGAAATATTGTGATGATATATATGATAATAACGAAAAATAATTTGAGTAAAAATAAATTGGTGGGAGGATTAGTACATCCCTCCCATTCCTCCCATTCCTCCCATTTCATCCATGTCGGGCATTCCGCCTCCTCCACCTCCACCGGTGGATTTGGAGGCAATGACATCATCTATACGCAACAGCATAACTGCTACTTCTGTTGCAGAGCTAATGGCATGGGTTTTGATTCGCAGGGGCTCAACGACTCCCTTCTTGTGCATGTCCACTATCTTTCCAGTAGCAACGTCGATACCAAAGCTGGTATCTCCTCTCTCGTGTGCTGCTTTCAATTCAACCAGAGACGTGATGGGATCAATTCCTGCATTTTCTGCAAGGGTTTTGGGCACTATCTCCAGAGATTTGGCAAAAGCCTCCACGGCAAGCTGCTCTCTACCGCCGAGTGATGGTGCGTAGTCCCACAGCTTTAGAGAAGCTCCGATTTCAGGAGCACCTGCACCGGAAACCACTTTACCGTCTTCCAGAGCAACAGCAACTACTCTAATAGCATCTTCAAGACCTCTGGCAACCTCATCAACGACATGCTCAGTCCCACCTCTTACCAGGACGGTAACTGCTTTGGGATTCTCGCAGCCAGTGATGTACACCATCTTCTCATCACCAATCCTCTTCTCTGCGGCTGATCTTGCATTACCCAGGTCTTCTTCGCTTATACCTCTAATATCAGAAAGCACTTTGGCTCCAGTTGCCTTGGATATCTTCTCTAAATCGCTTTTCTTGACTCTTCTTATTGCCATTACGCCCTTCTTGGCCAGATAGTACTGTGCGAGGTCGTCAATTCCTTTCTGGCACAGGACAACGTTGGCTCCGGATTTGACTATGTTGTCCACCATATCCTTGAGCATCTTTTCTTCCT
>CAZQTT010000118.1:0-6181 GCA_964596255.1 uncultured archaeon | reverse complement strand
GGGAAAACAGTTTTTACATAGCTCATCACATAATATCTAAAGTACTGGCAACAGCGGCCCTCATACTGATCTCACTGGGGGTTTTTAAGATATTGCCTGAGCTATCTGATTTAATATTCGGGATAAAAGATGCTTTAGCTGACAGGTGGTTGCATTGATAGAGAAAAGCGGTTTAAGAATAATTCTGGTGGAAATTGCCCTGGTGGCAGTTTTTTACTTTATTAACTTAGCGTTAATGACTCTATTAGTGCTCTTCCTGGCTTTCACCGTCTTCTTTTTCCGCGACCCGCCCAGGGAGATTGGAGAGGGGATAGTTTCCCCCGCTTATGGAAAGGTTGATCATGTATCCGGCAATAAACTGGAGATCTTTATGAGTCCCTTCGATTGCCATGTTAACGTTGCCCCCGCTGCTGGCAAAGTGGACAGAACCCATCATCTGAATGGCCCCCATTTTCCAGCTTTCATGAGGAAGGAGAATACAGAAAGAAACGAAATATACATAAGTAATGAGGACGGAGAGTTCAAAGTGACCCAGATCACGGGGATGCTGGCCAGAAGGATAGTGTGTTATCCCCATGAAGGTGATAAGGTAACCAAAGGAGAAAAAATCGGGATAATAAAATTTGGCTCCCGAACCACTCTGGAGATTCCTCCGGGTTACAGGTTTGTCAGAGAGATTGGGGAAAAAATAAAGGCGGGAGAAACCCTTGCGGTGAAAAAGAATGTTTAGAGTCCTGTATGAAATCAGAATAAGCGATCTATTCACCTTTCTCAACCTCTTTTTTGGCTTTGCAGGCATACTATATCTTTTTCAGGATGTAACCCTGTCAGTCAAGTTCCTGTTCATTTCCGCCATAATGGATGGTGCAGACGGTTTTGTAGCATCAAAGATCGGGGAGGGGTCACTGGGAAAACCGCTGGATTCTCTTGCAGATGCGGTATCTTTTGGAGTTCTTCCCTCATTGCTGATAGCCCTTTCCGGACACATGGCCATAGCCGTAGTATTTCTGTTGACCGGAATTCTCAGGCTGGCCAGGTTCAACGTGTTGAAGAAGGAGGACTTTATTGGCTACCCCATAACCGCTTCAGCAATATTGATTGCGTCCATGTTCTACCTCAATTTTGATATCCTTACAATAGAGGTAATGGCCGTAATCCTATCCGTATTCATGATCCTGGACGTAGAATACATCAAGATCAGGGATAATGTGATCCTGTTCGTTTTTGCAGTGATAATAATCTCTTCATTTATAGTCAGGGATGCGGCATACGCCGTATTGGCAATGACCCTCCTCTATTTGGTAAGTCCATTCCCCGGGAGAGTTTATCAATGGATAGAGAGAAGGAAAAAGCCCTATTTGAGGCAGGGATAAAGCTGGGTGCAGTCTTCCACCAGTTCATAGGGGCCCCCATAAGCCCCCAGAACTCGGATATAATGGAGAAGGCCATTGAAAGCTGTGTAAGTCTCCAGCCATACGTCACCGGTGTAGAGGTGAATATAGATAGAGAAAGGTTGTCCCAGGACCTCTCTGAATTGGGGTACACCAGTTTGAACGGAAGGCACCTCAAAGTAGAAGTGAAGGTAGAGGTGGGAAGCTCGCAGGTAGTTGCTGCCTTAAAATGGGATGAAAGCCTGAAATACCCCCTCATGGAAATCGAGGATGAATGAACAGACGAGTGGGATTAGGGCAAAGGAGAAATCGGAATGTATAGGTGGCTCTTTCCCTTTGTCAATTAAATTTAAATTACTAACATAGAAGTAAACTTTATGAAAGCTGTGATAATGGCTGGTGGTTACGCAACCAGATTATGGCCCATCACCAAAACGAAGTCCAAACCACTTCTCCCCATGGGAAGGGAGAAGATTATAGACCATGTTTATGATAAAATAGCCAAATTCAATATTCCTGTCGTCATATCTACCAACAGGAGATTCGAGAACGATTTTAAGGATTGGGCGGCGACTAAAGATTCTGAGGTTAACATTCTGGTGGAGGAGACCCAGAACCAGGAGGAAAAGCTGGGTGCGGTCAGAGCTTTGAATGAAGTTGTCAAGACCATAAATGATGATGTCCTGGTTGTTGCCGGCGATAATCTATTCTCATTTCAGCTTGAAGGCCTAATGGACTACTATAGAGAGATAAATAATGACAGGAGTGAAGATGATAGGATAGCCGTCACCGCCCTATATGACGTGGGCAGCAAAGACCTGGCCAGAAGGTATGGTGTGGCAGAGCTGGAAGGAGACAGAGTGGTGGACTTCCAGGAAAAACCAGAAAAACCCAAATCCACTCTGGTGGGAGTAGGCATCTATATTTTTCCTCAAAAGACAATTTCTATGCTCCAGGATTATCTGAAGGAAAATGCTAAGAGTGATAATCTCGGCGATTTCCTCAGCTGGCTGTCCCAGAACATTGAGGTCAACGGCTATTCGTTCTCTGAAGGGAACTGGTATGATGTAGGAAATCCTGATTCCTATCTGGACGCTTTTAAGATCTTCATGGAGGAGAATATAGCTGATGAGGCTAAAATTGACGGTCAGGTGAAGATAATCTCTCCTGTAACTATTGACAGTGGAACAGAGATCATTGGCAGATCGATAATCGGGCCCTTCGCCTGTATAGGCAGGAACTGCGTGATCGATAATTCTGATGTAAGCGATACCGTGGTCTTCAATAACGTGGTGCTGAGAAAAGTAAAGGTATGGAGAGGGATTCTGGACGAAGAGTGCGAGATAAGGAATCTGGAGCTAAACAGGTCCATAATAGGGGAGCACGCCAAGATCCAGAGAGGTTGAAGCCTCACAGAAATGAAGATCGCTATTCTGGACGGCTATGTAGATGAACCGTCGTGTCTGGGAGTTCCCCCATTTATTTCTCCCTATCCCCGGTATATTCTGGGGATGATAAAGCTGATGGGCTACGATGCCCATTACATTACAGCAGATGAGCTGAGAAGCGATACCTACCTCATGCGGAAGTTGGATGAGTTCGATTTGGTCATTGTCATCGCTGGAGCAATTGTTCCTGGCAAGTATTTGAATGCGAGGCCATTGAGCTTTGAAGAGATAAGATTTCTACCTGAGGGACCTCAAAAAGTTATTGTGGGACCTATTGCCCTTGAGCTGGACAACAGAAATTTGAGGAACTACACTGTTCTTGACTTCCCTTTTGAAAAACAGCTTCATGAATACCTATCCCGATACTTTAAAACCGATACATCATTTGACCTCTCCCGGTTCGCCATTGAAGGTGCAGAGGTTATTGAGAGACATCCCCACTTCCCCTATATAATATGTGAGATGGAGACTTACAGAGGCTGTTATTGGGGGAAATGCTCTTTCTGCATGGAGAGAACTCATGGAGAACCGCAGAAGCAGATGCGGGATCCCCAAAATGTTCTGAACGAAATTCAAGCCCTATACTCTTATGGAGCCAGATACTTCAGGATGGGGAAGCAGACGGACTTCTTCACTTACATGGGGGACTTCAGTTATGAGGTCCCTAAACCGGATCCGGAGTTTATGCTCTCCTTTCACAGAGAGATCTGGAGAAGATGCCCCAAAATCAAAACCCTTCACTTCGATAATTTGAATCCCAAAACCATAGCCGCTCACCCTGAGGAAAGCAAGGAGGTTATAAAGACCATTATCATTTACCAGACTCCAGGGAATGTTGCCGCAATGGGGGTGGAAACTGCGGACGAAGAGGTTGTGGAGAAGAATAACCTTGCTGTCTCTACTCAGGAAGTACTGGATGCTATAAAACTGATAAACCAGTTTGGAGCTTCTGTGGGATACAATGGCCTCCCCTATTTCCTCCCGGGGCTGAATTTTGTGGCCGGATTGTGGGGAGAAACCAAAGAGACCTATAACAAGAACCTGGAATTTCTTCACCAAATTTTAGACCAGGGACTTTTGCTGAGAAGAGTGAATATCAGACAGGTCAAGCTGCTGGAGGGCTCGCCACTTGCCAGACATGGGTCAAGAGTAAATGAGAAGCACTTTAATTTGTTCAAGAGGAGGGTGAGGAAGGAAGTGGATAAACAAATCCTGAAAAAGACAGTCCCTGTGGGGAGGAAGCTTACCAATTTACGGTGCGAGGTGCAGAAAGGTAATATTACCTTTGCAAGACAAATGGCCACCTACCCTCTCCTCGTAGGAGTAGTGGGGTCTTACGAGAAGAACGATTTTATCGATGTTAGGGTAACCAGTCATGGAGAGAGGTCCATCACGGGAGTAAAGCATCCTGTGGATGTCAATACGGCAGAAGTCCGCCAGATTGAGAGTATTCCCGGAATAGGGAGAAGGACAGCATCAAAGCTGACCTCAAAAAGACCCTACGAGAGCCTTGAAGACCTTCAAAACGATGTGCCGCAGGAATTGATGGATTATTTCACTATTGGTTTGCTATAAACCCTTCAAAGTAATGACGGGAACCTTTAAATCCAGACTGATTTTTATAAAAAATCTCCACATGAAGTCGAGGGCCGTTATAATTGCTAAAGAGATTTGAGGCTAACCCTAATTCACAAAAATATAGGATAATTAAATAAAATCAGTTCCTCCGCTCAATAGTCTAATATCTTAATAAAATTGGTTCAATGGTAAAGTTCTTAAAGGGGGAGTTTTTACTTATGGTTGTCTAACGCAACCGGCGGTAATTTGTAAAGAGTTGTATGTTTGAAGACAGGTGGTGTTATGGAGGATGGAAGCAATATATTTGAGGACATATTAGCTTCTCCCAACATTTTCCGCAACAAAGATGTGCTCAGGCATTCCTATACGCCTGAACAACTCCCCCATAGGAAAAAAGAGATTGAAGGACTGGCGGCAGTTCTTGTTCCGGCCCTGAAGGGAGAAACCCCCTCGAATGCTCTCATTTATGGGAAAACAGGAACAGGAAAGACTGCTACAGTCAAGTATGTTGGGAAACAGCTGGAGACGATGAGTAGGCGGATGAACGTTATATGCCATGTGCATTATCTCAATTGTGAGCGTATAGATACTCAGTATAGAGTGCTGGCAACGCTGGCAAAAACTCTTGGCAAGAACGTTCCTATGACTGGCTGGCCTACGGACCAGGTTTATGAAGAAGTCAGAGAATCAATTGACAGAAGAAATCAAAGCGTTGTACTGGTTCTGGACGAGATCGACAAACTGGTCAAGAAAGGGGATGAGGTTCTTTACAACCTATCCAGGATCAATTCGGACCTGAAGAACGCAAGAGTTAGCATAATCGGGATTTCTAACGATCTCAAATTCAAGAACTTTCTTGATCCCAGGGTTATAAGCTCTCTAAGTGAAGAAGAATTGGTATTCCCCCCGTATAACGCGGAACAGCTGCAGGACATTTTGGAACAGAGGTCTGAGCTGGCGTTCAATGATGGTATGCTTCAAAGCGAAGTAATTCCATACTGCTCGGCTCTCGCAGCTCAGGAGCATGGAGATGCGAGGAAAGCGCTTGATCTGCTGAGAGTGAGTGGTGAGATAGCGGAGAAGGATAATTCCGAGTTCATTACTACTGACCACGTGAAGAAGGCCATGAGAAAAATAGAGATGGACCACATACTGGAGGCTGTGAGGATGCTCCCTACCCAGAACAAGGTGCTATTATTCGGTATGGTTCTGCTATCAGAGGCCGGATTCAAGAAATTCACTACGGGAGAGATCTATACGGTTTACAAGTCTCTGTGCAAGAAAGTGGATATCGATGTCCTGACCCAGAGAAGGATAAGTGATCTGGTATCCGAACTGGATATGCTGGGTATAATAAACTCAATAATAATATCCAAGGGTAGATATGGAAGAACCAGGGAAATAAAACTCGATTTATCTCACGAACCGGTAAAAGAAACTCTAATGGAAGACTACAGACTCGAAGCTCTCAATGCAGCTGAAAGGAACATAAAGAGTGTTACATCGCTGGATATATTCGAATTTACTTAATAACATAATTATTAATTTTATTTAGTTTTTATTATGGGAGTAAAAACACCCGGACAGGCACCCAGGCCAATTAGTACTGAGTAGGCATAAAAAACACTCATTATAAGGCCACAGTACAGAAACAAATTGTTGTATCGTATCCAATCCCTGAACCACTTATAGAGAATCAAATATTTTTCTCATGGTTTGTAAGGCACGGAAACCCCGTACTTCAGTGCGGGGAGGAGTGCCGTT
>CAZQTT010000117.1:0-6187 GCA_964596255.1 uncultured archaeon | reverse complement strand
TAAGTTTAAATAGTATAGCTTAACTCACTGTCCACCAACAGGGGTTCACTTCATTTCTAATGGATATTTAGCGGACAATAACTACGAACAATCACTTTTCTTTTAGCCGAGAGGTCAAGAAAATATTTTTTGGTCAAGTTAAACCTGCTCCACGTCACATCTTGAAGCAGGAGCGGAAGGCAAATGAGAACAGCTGATCAATTGTCAGGGTTGGTGATATTAGCAAATCCGCTCAATTACAGTTATTGATAGAGAAAAATAAGGATATCCAGCCTATTTCTCCTGTCGCAGCCCGTATAATAGGGTGTAGCACATGAGGAGCATCACAAAGGTGAATGGCAGAGCAGCAGTAATAGCCATTTGCTGGAGAGCGTCCAGGCCACCTGCTACAAGAAGGATGGCGGCTACCCCCGATTGAGTGATTCCCCAGACGATCTTCTTGTAGAGTGGGGGTCGGAATACGCCTCTGGAGGTCATCATTCCCAGCACGTATGTGGCAGAATCTGCTGAAGTCACGAAGAATACTACTAGAGATATAACTGCCAGGGTGGACAGGAAGGGGGCCAAGGGGAAGTGGTCAAAGACTACGAAGAGTGCTGTTGAGGCATCGGCTGAAACTGCTTCACCAATGCCTGCTCCCATTAACTGCTCCAGATAGAGGGCTGCTCCTCCGAAAACACTGAACCAGAAGAAGGTGAGAAGTGCTGGAACAAAAAGGGCGCCCAGGATGAACTCTCTAATGGTCCTTCCTCTGGATATTCTGGCAACGAATAGCCCCACAAAAGGAGACCATGAGATCCACCATGCCCAGTAGAACAAGGTCCACGCCTGGATCCAGTCATATCCCTGGAAAGGATTTGTCTGCAAGCTCATCTCCACAATACGATTGGCATATTCACCCATTGTGGAAGTAAAGACATTGAGAATAAAGGATGTTGGTCCCACAATGAACAAAAAAATGAGTAAGGCGCCGGCCAGGAACATGTTCGATTTGGAGAGAACCTGAATGCCGGTATCCAGCCCCTGAACGCTGGAATACATGTACATAACGGTTACAACGGCAATAATGACTAGAGTGGCGGTAGTAGTGCTGGGGATCCCGTAAACGTGTGCCAGACCACTGTTGATCTGCAGCGCCCCCAATCCAAGAGAGGTTACCACACCAAAGATAGTGGCAAAGACCGCAAGAATATCTATAAGGTGACCGGGAGCCTGATATATCCTTTCACCCAGTATAGGGTAGAAACAGGAGCTGATGAGGGGGGACATGCCCCTTCTAAAGGAAAAGTAAGCTATAGAAAGACTCATTATTATGTAGATAGCCCATGGGTGGAGCCCCCAGTGGAAGAAGCTGTAGCGCATGGCAAAGGAGGCTGACTCACCGCTGGTTGGGGTGATCTGGGCAGGGGGGCTGATATAATGGCTAACTGGCTCGGCTACACCCCAGAATATCAGACCTATACCCATCCCTGCGGCGAATAGCATGCTGAACCAGCCGAAATAAGTGTATTGGGGTTTTTCGTAGTCTTTACCCAGTTTAATGTCCCCGTATCGGCTGAATGCCAAAATCAGACAGAATATCAGGAAGACCAGGCCAGCAAGGAGGTAGAACCACCCGAAGAAATCGATGATCCTCTGGTGTATCAGGCTGGATATCTGGTTGAGCAGCTCAAGACTGTAAATCCCCAAGAGGGCAAAGGCCAGAACTATCAACAGAGATATTCTGAAGACGGTATCTCTACCCAGAAGTGGATAATACGCTCGACGGTAGAGACGCTTGTAAACTCGACGGTAAAGAAAACGATAGGCTTTGGAGAGTAGATCATCCAAGCGGTGACTGAATTTTCGCAGACGATACATGGCCATCTCTAAGTTTATTATAAATCACCTATATTAATGTTAAGTTAAGGGATCAGCAGAATGGAAGAGCTGGCAGAGCCGGACACCCTCTCGGATGTGGAACCCATTATACTGGGTCCTCCAGGTCGGCTTAAACGTCCCATTATTATCAGATCCACTTTCTTTCGCTCCGAATAGCTGTGAATGACCTTATGCGGCGAACCGATAGTCGAAATGGATTCTATGGGTTTATAATATTCTTCCAGCTCTTTTTCCAAACCCTCCATCTTGGTGTTCACCTCTTGCTGCCTCCTCTTCTCCTCAAAGGGATCTGGTGCTCTCTTACCTACGTGTAAGAGGTATATTTCATCTACAAGCTCTCCCAGGTACTTGACATAATCTAAGGCTTTTTGTGCCGTAGGACCAAAATCAGTGGCGTAAAGAATCCTGGAGATAGGCTCCTGTGCCAGCAGGTAGGGGCGGGATTTATGAACAAAAGCGGGTTTCTCTGTGAGCCGGATGACGTCCCGGGAAATGCTACCCAGAAAAGTGCGATACATGAATCCCCTGTGGTTAGAAGTGATGTAAATAAAATCTGCACCAACATCATTTGCTGCTTGAGAAATCTCCGATGCGATATGTCCTTCCCGCACTTCTGTAGATAGCTCCATTTCAGTCTCGGTGGATAGAGTGCGAGCTACTTCATCAATATAGTTCTGGAGCCTCTTCTTCTGACTGATACCTTCAGACATCACGTGCAGAAGGTGAACAGAATTAACTTTAAGAGATTGAAGAAACTTGATCATGGCAGACAGTTCTTTTTGAGAGCGCCTGAGTTCCAGCGGTACCAGAGCCTTATCGAACATGGAAGTTCACCAATATTTTCTAATTAGTCTAATAAAACATCCTTTCAACTTGCTTTATAAGATTTAGGACTTCAGGTTCAGGTACAAGGTAAGAGTTACAAGATCTCTACAAAGATTTTAATTATTAGGATTAAAAAATACTGTCAGAAGAAATACTGTCAGGATGTTATTCGGGGGGATTAAATGGTGGATAAGAGAGTTTCGGTCGTTACGGGAGCTAACAGGGGAATCGGGTTTGAGATTACTAAGGAGCTGGCACAAAAAGGTTTTAAGGTGGTTTTAACTGCCAGGAAAGAGTCAAAGGGGAAGGATGCGGCTCAAGAGCTAAGGGATAAGGGACTAAATGTGGTGTTCCATCAACTGGATGTAACTGACGATAGCAGCATTCAACAACTGGTAACCTATCTGGAGGAAGAGCTGGGCAAATTAGATGTTCTGGTAAATAATGCGGGCATATCTATTGATGGGGACAAGACCACTGTGGATATCGATATGGAAACGGTGAGGAAGACCATGGAGACCAACTTCTACGGGCCATTCAAAGTCTCTCAGGCTCTACTTCCTCTGTTGCTGAAAAGTGATGACGGAAGAATAATCAATGTCTCCAGCTCTCTGGGAGCCTTAAACAATCCCTTTAGCGGGAAAACATCTTACAGTATCTCCAAAACAGCGCTCAACGCATTGACAGCCAATATGGCAGCCGACCTAAAGGGCAGAGTAAAGGTCAACTCCATGTGTCCCGGGTGGGTGAGAACCGACCTCGGCGGACCAAATGCATCCCATTCAGTGGAAGAAGGCGCAGACACCGCAATATGGCTGGCAACAGAGCATGATATTCCTCATGGGAAGTTCCTCAGGGACAGAAAAGAAATTGACTGGTAGTGAACTCAGATTCAAATAAAACTCATTCGCCGCTTAAACACTCTATTCACATTGCTCCAGTTTTCAGCGGGCCCGGTCTTCAAGCTTAAACCTCAATAGCCTGAAACTCTCTCCCTGGAGATAAGTGGAGAACGGGAAAGCAGTCGATAGGGGTTGTCTTTCAGGTGGTTCAGAACCACTTTTCGGAATCCTTATGATAGGATTCCTCCAGATTAAATCCCACTGTGACTCATCTTTCGGCTGTCAACACTACACAGTGAACGACAACAAATATAGCTCTTCCCTAAAAGGTCAGTTTAGCCACTTGGGAAACATTTGTCTTTCAACTTTTAAGATAAAATAGGTGGCGGAAGTGAGATTCCGCCACGGGTTTCGGTAGGCAGACGGTTGAGAGGACAGACCCGGAAAGGCCAGGTTTTTTTTAATTGATTAGGCCCATACGGCCTTAACCCCCACACCCCTTCTCTAAGGTCTGTTACTATACAATGGTTTTTTCAGGTAATTATTGATTATGAAAAAAGAGATGAAAATAGGGTAAGTTAACCCCCTTCAGGGTAAGTTATTGAAGTCCCTTCTACCCTGGCAAAACTGGTCACTTTATGTTCTCTGACATCCGAAGCACTTATTATGTGTTTTACGTTCACCTTCCTTACAAGTAAAGCATCTCCAATCAAGTTTCGGTGACATCGCCAGGGAACTGCTTCAGCACACATTAATGTGATACGCTTGCTCCTTGAAATCTCTATTAGAGCTTCTATGGCAGACCGGAACTTTGGGGTTTGCATATAGTCCGCAAAACCTCTGAATGACGAAGCTCTCCATCCCGAATTTATGGAATCCTTCTTGGGTTTGCGAAGTCCTCCCAGGCTTTTCATGTGTATGTAATCAATTTGGTGCTCTCTCAGGAATCCAGCGAGCTCTTCTTTGTTGAATTGAGGATTATGCTTTGACCCAGGTACGGTGCGGATATCCACAACTTCCTGTATATCATGGGCCTTCAGCAGCTCCGCCAGCTCATCAAGGCTGCGAGTAGAATGACCGATGGTGAAGACAACCAGTCCCTCATTATTGGTGCTCATTGGTCTGAAAAATATGTGGCTACCAAGTCGATGATAACTCCGTATGCAATCCCCGCAAACCATGCGGGCATATCCTTGAGCCCTGTGGAGAAGAAGATCGCTGAAGTTACTATAATCCCTAAGATAAAGCCCCTAACTCCGGCATTTTTGAGGTTTTTCCCTTTCCCTTCTCCTTTGAATAGTTGCCAGGAGCCGGCAAAACCTATCAGAATGCCCATCAAGACTCTGTTGTACCACATGCCGAAAAGATACCATTCATTCCCGTCTATTCCTACCCTGCTCCCTACACCTATGATACACAGAACTCCTAGAGCTGCACCGAGCAGAACTGAGATTCCCAGGCGTTTATAATTGGTTTGCATATTGATCACCCTTATCCCCCATATATTATACGTTATGGCCTTTTTTACTATAAAATAATTGAGGAAATATTTGTAAAAGAATGGTTGACATCATCTCTGATTTTTCCCTTTGTCAAATATCAGGTAGTTATTCATTGGTACCGTATCTGCACCGCTATTCGCTTGCACTCTGACTTCACTTCTGTTAGCACTTCTTATGAACAAGCAGATACTTCTAACAATGCTCATTCCATTACGAATGGATCTTTCCTGACCATATCCCTGATAAAAACTGGAAACAGCAAAGTGGTTATTAGTGCCATTAATATTAGGGCGGAGAAAACCTCGACAGATATAAGTCATACTTCAAACCCAAGGAGAGCTATAGCCAGCTCTACTGCGCCTCTGCTGTTCATTCCCCATCCTATAAGGTAGTGTTGCCTCCAGCTTAATCCGGTAAGAATCTTGGCTGATAAACTACCTGTCATTTTTCCAGCTATGGATACCATCACCACCAGTGTTAATAGCCAGAGATCCGGTATTAAAGCCTGAAAACTGAAACGGACCCCATTCCCACAAAGAAAAAAGGAATAAGCAGAAAAGTAAAGGACTTTTCCAGAAAGGATATATAAGTTGTTCTCCTACCTATATACTTATGCACCAGAATACCGAATAAAAATGCCAAGATACCCCCTACTGTGAGCATAAATTCTTCCGTTTTGATAACTCCTAAGAACAGATAGCTAATCAAAATGAACAGGGAAAGTCCCAATAGATCGTCAACGATGCCCACCCCCATCATCAAAGAACCAACCTTAGTTTTTAGTTTGTCAATTTCCAGCAGAACTACAGCATTGGTGCCTGAGCAGTTATACGGACGCCATGGAGAAGTCGAAGACGACGAAAAGCTGAATTTTAGGCACTACACAACCCTGACCTTCAAACCGTTTTACTATTTGTGTAACAGAAGTAACTGGTGCGGTAACCTCTGGTGAAAGCAACCCTAAAATTCAGTTTTAGGCACTACATAGTTTGGGTATATAAATAGTTAGATTAACCTATGCATAGGTAAAATATTTAAATAGTCAAACTAACCTATGCATTATGCTGCTTGAGATGCCCGAAAGGGAGCGTGGATTCAAGAAGGAACGTATCATCAGGGTCCTGCTCAACCACACTG
>CAZQTT010000116.1:0-6311 GCA_964596255.1 uncultured archaeon | reverse complement strand
GGAAGGGGCGTTGGACTAAAATGAATAACTGGTACTACTTCTCCACCTACTTCAGGGGATACGAGATCTCTTCCAACCCTTCCACTATTGTTGTCCGGGGTGTGAAAGTCTACGGATATGATGCTAAAAAGATGTTTGCTGATGGGTTGGTGAAGGCCCAGCAGATAGTTGCTGAACTCCTGAGAGATTACTCTAACACAACTGGGTTTGATTATATTGTCTACTACTCCTCCTATCAGCTGGCTGGGAAGCCTCATTGGGTGGTTAATTCGGGGGTTTCGGAGGTTGTCCGGTCCATGTTCGGAGGTAATGTGGACTTTCATGCTGGCGAGGGTGATGTGGTGAGGTGTGATGCTTCACCCGATGAGGAGGGTAACCCTCAGTCACATGCTGAGGTGGTGACCCAAGACCAGTGTAAGGCGGAGCATTTCCTGGATTTGTTCACCGGCAACTATCAGCAGAAATTGGATCAGATTAGTAGTAAGGTGGAGTCGTTGGAGGCTAATGCGGCGGGTGGTTTGTCAGTTGAGAACTTTAAGGAGGTGTTGGGTTCCTACGTTAAGAGTTTGGAGGAGCGGATAGATCGCCTTGAGGGGTTGATCACTGAGGTTAATGGTAGGTATGTCAGGGAGGTTAATCAGGCTCTTAATGCTGTTGCCACCACCATGCTCCGCCTGGATAACTTGGAGCGGAAGCTGTCGGGGGTGGACTATGGCTAAGTGTGAGGTCTGCGGAACCAAACTCAGGAACGGCAGAACAAAGTATTGCAGTGACTTCTGCTATAAATTCGGTTCTTCAAAGCTTTATCAAGTGTATAGGGAGGTAGAGGGTGGCAGTATAAGTTATTGTGATCTTATCGATAAGGTTAGGTTTGTTTATGGGATTAAGTCTTATGAAAAGGTTGATGAGAGGTTAACCGAGTTCTTTAGACTGGTTAGGAGGATAAGGGAGATTAGAATTGGTTTTGGGGTTTATCATGGTTGAGAAGAGAGCTGCAATATACGCCAGAGTTTCCACTAGGAAGAGGAAGGAGAGGAATGGTGAGATGGTTTACCAGCAAGACCCCGAGACTCAGTTAAAGCCATGTAGGGAATACTGCCAGAGAATGGAGTGGGGCTACCAAAAGTATTTTGATCGTGAATCCGGCTCCAAAGCTGATAGGGAGATGCTCAACCAGCTGATGGAAGATGCCCGCCTAAAAAAATTTGATGTCCTGATTTTCTACAAGCTTGACAGACTAGCTAGGTCGGTTAAGCAATTAATTGAGTTGTTTGATTTCTTGGACTCCAAGAACATTGATATTGTGTCGATTAAGGATCCCATTGATACTACTACTCCTTCAGGGAAACTTATTTTTCATATTATGGCAGCTATCTCGGAATTTGAGAGGGAACTCACCAGACAGAGAGTGATCGACGGTATTGACAGGGCTAGAGAGGAAGGAAAAAACATAGGAAGAAAGCCTGTTAAATTGAATTTGGAGATCGCTAAGGAGATGAAGAAGCAGGGCTATAGTTATGAGAAGATCTCGGAGAAGTTGGGTGTCTCTAAAGCAACTGTTTACCTCAAACTAAATCCAGAGAAATATCAAAAGTACCATAAGTAAGTAACACCCACCATCTGGCGGGGTGTTTCAAGTAGGTTAGTTTCTTCAAATAATCCTCAATCTTCCTTGAGACTAAATTGATTAACACATTGGTTACAAAATTTTGCATTTAAAGTATTTAAAGCACCACAATTAGGACAGATTTTCATATTTTTTTTTCTTTCCTCCAATCTTATTCTATCAAATTCACTATCCTCATATACTTTGCTTAGTTTTACACCACAACCACCATATTTGCCTAAGTACCCTGATACTGTATTATTTAGCCTATGGAAAGTTAATTGTGCCACTCTAACTCCAACGTATAAGGGTATTGGTAGTTTACCTAAGTTTACTAATTCCAAAGTTAAAGTACCGTAAAAACCTGGATCGACAAATCCAGCAACACCATGTATTACGAGTCCCAATCTTGCCCAAGCACTCTTTCCATGAATTTCAGCAACAATATCCTGTGGTAGTTTTATATATTCCAATGTTGAAGCCAATGCAAAATCACCAGGGTGAAGAATAAGCTTGTCAGGTGGTTTTCTTATAGAAACAAATTCGGCACCTCTGTTTAAATCTTCCTCTATTGTAGTTATATCTTCCTCAATTCTTAGGTGTGAAACATTTGTTCTTCTGAAAATTGTAAACTCAGAACCAACTCTTAGATCAAAAGAAGCTCCTTGAAACTGTTCGTAAGGGTTAAGAACAGGTGTTATCGTTAATTCTTCTTTCGCTATCAATTCTGTAATTTCATAGAAATCTAACAAGATTAATCCTCCTTATTTTTATAGAATTTACAGATAGTCGAAATCTCAATGGATTTAAGAAAAAGCTCATCTCTAAATGTTACAGTCTCATCAAAGTATTTTTGAAGCTCTTCTTCTACTTTTCTTTCTTTTAACCCTTTATATAAATCTTGGAGTTGCCAGAGCTTAACGAGTTGGAATGCATTAAAAAGGACTGGCATTTTGATAGGTTCGTCATCAAAAATTTTTAATAATTCATTCAATTTACTGTGCTCGTATTTTTCTTTCAAATCGTTTACTAGACTAAGAATTTGGTCTTTATCTTTTGGTGTGTAAACCCCAATTGGCGATTCTTTTCTCCAGACCTCCTCTGCAAGCTCATATGATAGTTTAACGTCTTCTTTTTCCATAAAGCTTTGAGGGAATTCAGAATTAATTATATCATCCATTATTTCGTTAAAATTTTCTGAATTCGAGATTAAATTGTCTTCTTTACTTCTAATGTCCTTAAAAATTTTTAGGTCTTCAACAAAATCCCTAAAAGATTCATGTGTATCTTCAAAATTTTTTATTAATTTAAAATTATCATAAATATTCTTACAAATTAGTGAATATTCCTCACTAGAAAAATCACAAATTCTATACATTATCTCAATTCTTGCATAGTGTGTTGGATGAGTATCACTAGATTTTTTGTATAATTTTGATAAACTAGTTGTTAACGGATTATATACTGAGATATCTAAGAGTGAAAGAAATACGTAATTAATAAAGTATGTTGGCCCTAGGGTTTTTAAAGCAAATAAGTCGCAAGCTAATTCTTCTAACCAATCACGCCATACTTGTTGGACAGTATATTCTTCTAGTATATCGCTACATTTTTTGATAAACTCTTTGGTAACAGTATGTCTTCTGAAATGGCCAAGTTCATGGGAGGCACCTACCCACAGTTCGGGAGATTTATTTGAGATAAGAGGTAGAGTTATTACCTCGCCTCCGTTCATATCTGATCTATCAAAAGTAAAATCAATGGCAGTATAGTTGTAAGAGGGTTTAAATGAAATATTTGTGTCAACATTATAAGCATCTTTTAGGAAATATTTTATTTCTGGACGTAGACTTGGATACTCTAGAGCACCTAATCCACCGAGGATTTTAGATTCTAAATCTTTTTCGTTTATATCTACACAATTTCTCCAGATTTCCTCATATTGAGGTGAATCAAAATCACTAAGGTCAAATTTGCCATCATTCAATATATCAATTAGCCCGTGAATCTTTCTAGAGACCTCATCAAGTCTCTGTTCTATATGAACTAGGAAGTTTTTACTTTCTTGGTTTATGGAATATCTTATATTTTTTTTGTAATTCTCAATATGGGCGTACCTGTCAATCAATTCCAACAAATTCCAAAAAAAAAGATTAGGTTCGTACCCCATATTTTTCTAATTCCTCCAACCACTCCGCATGAGACTTCAACAAGAAAAAGGCGGCTATACTGTCTATGATTTTTTTAACTTCTTCAACTTCTTCTGTCTTTGCTTCCCCATGAGGAATTTTGTTTGTAAATGTCTCTTCGTATTTCTTTAATTGTTCTATTTTCCCTCCTACTAATTCTATAACATTACCACTTCCTAAAACGAGACCTTTACTCATTCTTAACTGGACAGACTCTAACTCAGAGGTTAGATTTTCAGCACCGCTAAAATACCTTCTGACGATGTTTGTTAGTTCGTCTTTACCAACCTTCTCCTTGTAATAAAGGTAGTAAGAACATCCTACAGAGACATTATTTACTAAACTAGCCAACTCTAATGTGTTACCCCCCTTTAATGAGTTCTCCCTATTTTCATCCATTTTACTCACCAGTTATAAATTCTACTTAATTTCTTAAAAATCTTGTTAAATGTCATTGATATTTTTGGTGATTAATTTAGCAAAATATTTCTCTCTTTACTCTTTTAGAACCTTATTAATGCTACTTAGGGATATCAGGAATTACTAACGGCTTTATTCTATCATTGTAAAACTGTTGAAGAATTTCTTCATCCAAAACCTTAAATTCTCTACCTAAATAATAGTCAATATAGTTTTTTGCAGCTAATCTATATCTAACTTCCTTCCTAGTATCGCTTTTTACTTGCTTTATTATACAAAAATCACGTAGCTTTTTTAGGTCATTTCTTATCAGTTTCTCTTTCAATAATCTTAACTCTTCTTTTGGAATTTTCTTAAACTTTGTATTTTTACCGAAGAAAACATATTTTAGGCATATGGTACTCAATTCGTCAATATTAGGGGGTATTCTACTAATTACATGAAATATGTTTATTGCCTCAACAATCATCCATAAATTAGCAATATAGTTTTTACCCTCCTCTTTATCTTCAGTTAAGAAAGGAGGTTCTTTTTTTTGAAAAACTTCCGATAATAAAACAGCCTTTTTCTTTCCGCAAGTTTTTAATAACTCATTTGAGTAAACAGCCTTTGGAATTTCATCGATATCTATTATATCGCTTGGAAGCATTTTTTTTACATTTTTAAAGTAGTTCTCATAATGAGCAAAGGCAAATAGCATTGATATGTGGTAAGGTCTTATCTTTAGGCCATCTCCATATTCATTCCAATCAAATATATAGGCTATTTTGTGATCCCTAACAGGCCTTACAAAATAATTTAAGTGGCTAGCTCTTTCATAAGCTATCTTTACCAATTCATCAGTTGACTTTAGATAGAGAGACCTAATCTCATCAATAACGTCATTAAAAGAAGGATGCTCTTTTACGTTTGGTAATACATTTTCTTTAACATGGTTTAGTCCTTTATCAGTTAAAACTATTAGTCTTTTTTTATCTTTTTCTACTATATCTATAATACCCTCATCTGCAAGCTCAGCAAGGGTTTTATCAACATCAAGAGGTACATTACCATGCCTATATTGAAAAACAATTTCTTTAGAGTCTTTTAAATACTTTAGTAAAATACTTGAAATCATTTTTTGAATTTTTGTCATACCTATATTTTTATTATAGAGATAATACAATATAAGATAAGTTAGATTCTTAGTGAGTATTGGATTGTGTTCCCCGTAGTGTAACAAAGTTAACTGTTTTAGATTCATGGCAGTCTCACCAATACCTTAATTAGGTACTTTAATACTTTCTCATTATCTTTTTCATTAATTTTGATTACACCATCATTTTTTATGCCTACGATTCTTTTTAATTTGTTTGACTTTACTTTAATTCTTGAGATTTCGCCAGTAGATATGAGCTTGTCAAAATCTATGATCTTATTTATTGTGTATGCATTTTCTCGAAGTGATCTACTTTTAAGTTTAATTTTGCCAAATTCATAGACATTAACCTCAATTTCTTTAAGTTCTTCACCCCATTCTTGAGATCTTATTTGTTGTTGATTAATGTTTAATGGGGTATATTTAGTCTTATATTGTATCAAAATATTTTCTAGAATGTTTTGCCAAATAGTCAAATCCGTATAATGTCTTAAATTTCCTTTCCTAGCCAATCCAAAACCTCTTGGTGAAACTACTAATAAAATAAACTCTTTAAATTGGATAAAATAAACAAGAATCTCTATCTCACTCTCAAAATATATATCAAAACTTGGTATAGATATATCAATTGGTTCTTTAACCATAAGTTTTAAAACTTCTTTATCATTGATTTCAAACTTAGAAATAGTAGGGAATGTGTAGTATGATGGAATAGAAAATAATCTTTCTGAGAATAACTTTTGTAAATTACTTAGTTTACATTCTTCTCCATAAAATTCGATTTTTGAAAGGATGAAGCTTGACAATCCTCCCACCTATTTTTAACTTTGATTTATTATATTTATATTTCTCAAGGAAAGACGTATTAAAATTTTTGGTCTACCAATGGAGAGAACTCAAATTTCAAACACATACCTCGATAATTATTCTAATAAAGCAGTTAATTCTTACTTTGGAG
>CAZQTT010000115.1:0-6315 GCA_964596255.1 uncultured archaeon | reverse complement strand
AGTAACTCCACTCTTTGACTTGGCGAGACCTAAGTTCATGGCTGAAATTCTGCACCCCTATTTGTTCATTACGATACTTCTTTTTGTATCTTACTCAAATTATATGGCTATCTTTTACTCGCATTAAGTACAGTAATCCCTATAACTTCTCCTTTCTCGTATCTGATTATTATGTTATCATCCGTTAACTCAGAATCGTCTGCGTGGCTTGGCTTCTTGAAATTGATGTACAGGACATCAGCCTCTTCGTCATATGCAGTCCACATTCTTGATGGCATATCCAGTAATTAAATTTCAGAGTATCTGGGACCAGTCTCAATCATCTCCTCCCTTTCTTTTGATATATTTTCTCTCCAATCTCATCCTCACTTCGTCCAGACTTTTACCCTGTTGGATCATTTCCAGTGCCTCTGTGTCCACAGCCAAGTATTCTTCACATCTTAAACCGTATCTTATGATATCTCCGTCACTCGTCCACAAAGGAGAACTCAATTTCAGAGCCAAAGCAACGAAAGGAGTATCTTTTCTATCGAATTGCTTGCAAATCTCAAAAGCTCTCTGAATAGTATCTTCGTATTCCGATTTAGGAACCACTTCAACGAGCCTCAACAGAGTCTGAAGAGCAAAGTTAACTTCCATAGGGCTTAATTTGAATAAAATTCAATTTTTTCTTTCTTATCTAATAATTCTTCCCTCGTAAAGTCTGGAGCGTACAACTTAACATCATCGAGATAAAGTTGAAATAAAGTGAACAGTGCGTAGCTTCTTTTTACCATGGCATTAATAATAATGCTTGTATCAATAATTAATTCCATGTCTTTTGGCTATTCTTTCTTTTACCTCACCTGTGATTTCTTCAGCCTGGTCTGATGAGATTTGAGATTCTTCCAAGATCTTATTTAAAATCTCAAACCTTGATTGGACTTCCACCTTTTCAAGAATTCTCCTGAATATGCTTAGAAATTCCTCTTCATATCCATCGGGAACATCTATAGTGATTTGGCCCATACTTTAATTTCGGTGTAAAGATATTTAAAGATTCTTCAACTAACTTCCCTTAAATAACAAATTTCAAATTAAGGACTCGAATATCTCCTCATATTTCAGTACATTCTTCTCTAAATCCATATTCTCCTCCAGAAACCTCCTCCCATTCTCCCCAAACTGTCTTCTAAGCTCAGCATCATTCTTCAACTTCAACACAGCATCAGCCTGTTGCTCACTATCTCCGGGCTCTACAACAATACCACAACCAGCCTCATTAACCACACGAGCAGTCTCGCTATCAGAAGGAACACTTGCCACAATAGGCTGAACCATCCCTAAAAGATTGATCAACTTTCCCGGAAGACAAGGAGCCTTCATCCTGTTATCCAGAGAAACAAATGATGCGTCAGAAGAGTTCACAATATTATAGTACTCGTCCCTCGGCTGAAAAGGCTTCAACCTGACATTATCTATCTTCTCATCCCTAACCCTCTGCTCCAATTGATGCTTGATCATTCCATCGCCAACAATATAGAAGATCAGCTCATCATCCATTCCCTTGGCCGCATCCAATATACTATCTACGCCCTGGAAAGGGGATAAAATGCCCGCATAACTCACCAAAAACTTGTCTTCAACCCCCTCTTTCTGCTTGAAATCCTGTTTTTTATATCCACCGAAATCAGAGACCACAACCCCATTATAGATGTGGCTGATCCTGCTCGCATCCCCTCCCCTGTCCACCACATAGTCAATCCCACCCTCGGACAGCACAGTAATATAATCAGCATTTCTATAAGCCTGCCTCTCAATGTGCTCCATCAACTTGATCATTAACTTGTTCTTCATTACACCCACATCAGTGAGCTCCTGAGGATGGAAATCCTGGAAGTTCAACACCGAAGGAGTCCCGTCGTGCTTTTTTATCTTTCTCGCCAGATAATACAGGGGGAGAGGAGGTATATACATCAAACAGACATCGAAATCCTTATCCATTTGCTTATAAGCCCTGAAAAATGATCTGGGCATCAAGAAGTGCTCCAGACCCCTCAACACTATGTTATCCCTTTGAGCAAGATGCCTGCTCCTGTGCACTTCAATACCATCAATTACCTCATTCAGCGGGAACTCCTTGTCAGCATCCTCAGAATTCAAATTAAACCTACGAGGATAAGAAGTGAGCACATCCACCTCATGCCCCCTCTTCACAAATGCCCTCGCCAGATCATAGTAAACGTGTGATGCGCTGGCAATTTCAGGAACAAAATGAGCTACAACCATTAACAACTTCATATTTATTCAATAAACGATTTGTCTATAGACCGAGCAATTTCAATTAACTGCACCCCAATGAATTGGGTCCTCTTCCAGATATAGTTCTATCGCCTCTTTTATCCTCGAAATAAGGTCATCAATACTTTTTGCCTGAGTATGACAACCCGGAAGAGTAGGAACAGTAGCAACGTAATCCCCATCCTCATCTATCTCAGTTACCACATCAAATCTCATATTTATTCACCAACCTCAAACAGCGTACCAATAAGTCTATTCGGCTGCCACTTCGACAGACACTGCTGTAGTAGTGGGTTCAGGTAATTCAAGCCCTTCTTTTTTCAGTTCTTCTATATGGAGCTTTATGGCTTCCTTCATCATCTCAACCGTCTCGTCCACAGTCGAACCAGTAGCAATGCATCCCGGCAAATCCGGGCAGAAGGCTGAATAATTATTTCCTGCTTTTTCTACTATTATAACATATTTAGTCATCTGTCTTCGATTCGAACAAATTTTGCTATTCCAACAAAGCTTCTTCAACTTCCTTTTTAAAGAAGTAATTATCTTCCTCTCTCAGCTCCTCAATTATCTGCTTCATTTCTTTTATGTCAATAGATTTTCTCTCCTTCAGAACCATAAGCAACTCAGGAATATTAAACACAGTTAAACCTTCTTGTTCAGCAATACGCTCTGCCTTTCTGTCCTCTATAAAAGCTATCTCATTTTGGGAAGAGGCAGAGGCTGAGGCTATAACACTCATTTCTCCAATCCCCAATTCAGGATATTTATTTTGTAAACCCACTAACTCTGGAGATCCCAGTATCTCGACATTGCCTTCTTTTAGGATTTTTGTCAACGACTTAATCAGTGATTTATTTCTGCTGAGTTCTCCGTATACCTCAACGGTTATAAACAATTTATCAAACAACTGAGATACTAATTCAAACCGGTTTATTTTCAGGAAAGCACTAATAAATGATAAACCCTGTGTCAGCTATAGCGTATTTTGAAGTTTCTCCGCTTTTTCTTTCAGTTCTTTTGCTGATTCTGGCCCCCTCCTTATCGTAACGTCATTCCTGGCTAAAAGTTCTTTCATTTCTTCGTAAGATAATGCAGCGATTTCTGATGCTTTACCCAAACTTATTTTGTCTTCCTTATACAGCTCAACAGCTACCTTTTCCCTCAACTCTTTATTGGCAGCAAGAAAAGTGTTTAGAGCATCTCGCAATAGATTCTCTCGGCTATAACCAATTTTTTCTGAAATGTCTAATATGTATTCTTCTGTTCCCATCATTACTCACTACCCAAATCTTGACTTTTTAATTTAATAAAATTTCTCTAACTCAGAACTGTGACACCTAATATAGCATTCGGGAATGCTCCAAAATAAACTTAATTCTAACTTATTGAACTTAAATCAGGCTATAGCCTTAACATTGTCCATAAAATCTTCAATCGCTCTCTTGAAATCGTCCCGTATCTCTTTTGGTATCAAATCCTGGACATTCTTTTGTTTTGACAGGAAGAGTATTTCCACTCCAGCTACATTCCCTTTCAAATCGTATTTCAGGATTATTCCGTCACTAACTTCTCTAGAGTAACCTTCTTCCGGTGGCTCATCAAACCAGATATCTATTGTATCCATTTCTTTATCGTAACAGACTCTTACCCTATTCATTAATTATATTATATTTCAGCTTTAGCCTTCTCTTTTTCCTTAAGCAGTCTTCTCCACTCCTCTTCTGCCTTTTCAATTGCATCAACTGACTCTACCGGTAATTCAACATGACCATCTGGACACACATACGCCTTTAAATTAGCAACTGCCAGGTTAATATCTGGAATGACATACACATAATCTTCTTTTTCCACCATCTCACTTCCACATTTCTGGCATTTCATACTCATTTTATACCTCTACACGTAGTTATAACCACCAACCTGTCTTCGCACATTCCCACAGATACGAATATGGCCGAATCATACCCTTGAATCTGTACTTCGTCGCAGTATTCAGAGTCAGAGAATTCGTATTGGGCTATCATCTCACCTTTCCTTATCGCATCCTCCACTTCTACCCTGGTTAAATCTCTGCTTTCAAGCCGCATCTGGTTGACTGCATGAACAGTAAATACCAGCTTTTTCTCCATTAGACTTAGTATATCGTCTTTTGAGTATTTACTTACCAATACTTTGTCCATAGTCTTAAAACTTACTCTCGTTTAAATAAGATTCTATATTTCAGGAATTTTCTTATGTGATACTCTCTTACTATTAAAAAATATATTTATCCTAAAACTCGGCACACCTATCTATCTCTTCCCAGTTATCTTCAAACCACCTGTGCACTTTCTTCAACCCATCCTCAAAGCTGGTCTGGGGCTCATAATCCAATAACCTTTCAGCCTTATCAATTGATGACAATAACCTGCCTTTAACGTCCCAGTTCCTCCTTTGGGTGAACTTGATCCCTTTTTCGTTACCAGTAAGCTCTATCACTTTCTGGGCCATATCCACCACCTTGTGCTCCTGCCCAGAACCAAGATTGATGGCTTCACCAACAGCTTCTTCCTTGACTCCCATGGCCAGCAAACCATTGACAATGTCGTCAACATAAGTCCAGTCCCTGGTCTCCGAACCATCACCCGTGATAGGCAGCTGCATTCCCTTCATGGACCAGTAGAAGAAATTGGGTATAACGTTCCTGTATCTCCCAGGCACTTCCCCTGGCCCAAACACGTTGAAGAACCTGGCATTCACGATGGGCAAACCATAAAGATTGTAGAAATAATTGGTGTAAAGCTCACCCAATAATTTGGTCACCTGATAGGGGGTGTGCAGGCTAATGGATATGTCATGCTCCTTAAAAGGCATCTGTGAATCCAACCCATATACCCCACAACCAGAAGACGAGTACACAAACCTCTTAACGTTACTCAAGTGAGCATACTGGAGAACCTTCAAAATACCTAAACCATTAACCATCAAATCGGTCTCCGGATTATCCACAGAGTTCTGGTTAGCGAAGTGAGCAGCCAAATGGAAAACATATTCAGGTTTCTCCTTAAACACTCTCTTCAACATCTCGTCATCCAGAATATCTCCTTCAACAAAAGCAATGTTGTCTCCAGAGGGTAAATTCCACTCGTAGGCGCTATCCAGGTTATCCAGAATTACCACTTCTGCGTTGAGGTCAGAAAGTTTCTGACATAAATTGGTTCCTATACAGCCGGCACCACCTGTTACCAGTACGGTCTTGCCATCATATTCAGAAAATATTTCCCTATTCATATCTATCACCTTGCCCTATTTATTCATACTCAGTATTTTTTCGTATTCTTTATCACCAAGTCTAAAGCCAGCTTTGATTAATTCATCCAATGTTTTCTTTAGATCAAGTTTACCATCTTTTGAAGCAAGTAAAAGAATACCAACTGTTCCGGTAATTTTTATATCGAGGGATTCTGCTGCTCTCCTACCATCACCATCATCTATTAGTAATAAATCACCTTTCTCTTTGGTTAACACTATAGCTTCAGCTTCTCCCTTATCCAGAGTTAAACCGAGTGATTCAACAGCCACCCTGTTATTCACATCAACAACTTTTATCCACTCTAGAGAAGCAACTTCTTTTGCTCCTGAGAGACGCCCCCGGGTTACTACTTCATCGTAGACTTCTCTGGGAATATAGCCTCAAAATATTCTCTCAATAGATCCAATTTACCTATTTTTGAAAGAGCTATCAATGGTGTTGAATTGGATACAACAATCATCTACCGAGAACTTCTTGAAGATTCTTCAGATCTTTTTCAGCATCTTCTCCAGTATAATCAAGAGGTACTCCTCTTTCATTGAGTAACATCAGCATTTCCCATTTGTTCTTAACCCCCGCAACCTCTGCTGCCTTTCCTAGTGATACTTTACCTTCCCTGTAAAGCTCCACAGCTAGAGAATGTCTTATAAACTGATCAAGACCCTCTTTTTTGAGTTTCAGCATGTTGAGGAAGGATTCCGGTAAATTAACCTCTGCTTTAAGATTTTCCATAGTTACCACCT
>CAZQTT010000114.1:0-6337 GCA_964596255.1 uncultured archaeon | reverse complement strand
AATTTTCATCAAATGCCATAGCCTCAGCCATTTTTTTCACCTCCAATATTATAACACTCAAACCTATTTCATTGGTAATAGGTCTCCAAACTTATATCCTGCAAGGAGTATCAACAACATTATGGTAACTCCCAGCACGAGACGGAATGTCGATATTATCCAGTAGTACCTGACAATCCTCTCTATGTTTTTTTCGTTTACAACCTTCTCCTCAATCCACTCATCCAACTTCATAGTCTTTAGCAGTCTTTATCTTTAGAAAGCGAACATCAGTATGAACGAGATGACAAGACCAAAGATGACGATTGTTTCTGGAATGACCGTAAACAGTAGACCAAGACCTATGAATCCTCTATCTTCCGCAACTGCTCCTACAGCTGCTGCACCAATTCCACTTTCACCAAGTCCTGCACCTACACCAGAGATACCAACTGCTAGTCCAGCACCTATTGCTGCCATCCCCCTAACAAAATTTTCATCAAATGCCATAGCCTCAGCCATTTTTTTCACCTCCTTATTCAATAAACCTCTTTACTCTCCCAAAGGGTTCGTATATTCTTCCACCACCTTCTAAGAACTTGGGGAAGAACTCCACATAGTGCAAACGAAGGGACTGCAATCCCGGATCCAATATGCCCAACACCAAGTTGAACAAATGGGCTAGGATCATTATTAACCCTGCGATTACTCCCGCAACGATCGGAATTGGAATGAATTGATTCATTAGCACAGGCACAACATAGTTAATAACAAATGCAATGTAGACCGACGACAAACCGATAGCCAACAATCGAGCGTAGCTCAATATGTGTCCGAACCATGTCAAGATTTCTACTGCCATCACTACACCAGGTGGTCCCATAGCCGGTATTTCTTCCATCAAGAACAAGACCAACCATACCACGAGCAATGGAACTGATAATTGATAGAATATGTTAACACCTGCTTGCCATCCATCTACCAGCCCAGGTATTGGCAATGGTGGCACGTGTCCTGATGCTACTCCATGAGCCGGATTCGGGCCTATTCCCAGTTGGAAGAACACTTCAGTATTCCATGCGAAACCAAGTATCAGAAAAGACATTGCTAAAACGCCGATAAACCATGAAGCTTTTTCCAGAATAGCCGCTTTCATGCCGTGATGAGAGAGGACGTTACTGAAACCTATGGCAAAACCGCCGAGAACCTTTATCATACCGATAACCAGAGTGGTGAACAACAGAATCTTCACACCCATCTCTTCCACCCTATCGAATAAGGGATGGCCGTGATGGAAAGCGTACAAACTGCCCATGATCTCCCCGATGAAATGGATCTCAGGTGGCTCATATCCTGGCACAATAAATGGACCAAAGAACTCACCATAGATAAATCCGAACAATATGGCCACTACTCCTGACATTACAGACATGTTCAACAGCCTTTGCCAGCCTTCCGTAGTCATAATCCTTTTGAGGTACAGTGCCAATACAGTAATCAACAAACCATAACCAATATCACCCAGCATCATCCCGAAGAAGATGGGGAAAGCAAATGCCATAATCAATGTAGGGTCTACCTCAAACGATTTGGGTGTAGAGAACATATGGGTAAGACTCTCAAAACTTTTTGCACCTGGTGGATTACTAAGAAGAGTTGGAGACTCTTCCTCAATCTCAGTCCTATCTACGGAGACTCTACCCTCTGTTTTAGATTCGATCTCAGATTTAACTGCATCAAAATCATTTTCTGGTACAAAACCTACCATGAAGAAGGCATATTTTGATTCTAGAGCACTTAGAGGAAGCTCAGACTTATCCAGTTCAATGCTCAGATATTCTTCCATCGCAAGCATGAACTCAGCTTCTTTCTCTTTCACTTCCTTCATTTGTGACTCCAGTGTAGCACTCTCTTCTTCTATTGCGGCTTTCTCCCTATCCAGCTCGTTCACCCTTGCATCATAGTCTTCAATATCGGGAACAGATATTTCACTAAAGCCAAATTCTTGAAGAACGCTAAATATGTCTTCCCTGTATTCACTCCTTACGAAAACTGCTCCTACTAGTTCTTTCTTGTAATCTTTTAATACTATTTCAAAATCTGAAGTTATTTCTCTTATTCGATGTGATGGATCGGCTTTATAAAAACCTACAAAACAACTTATGTTCCTGTAACCCTTAAGAAGCCTTGGTGGAATTCCAAGAGTTTTTAAAGGTTCAATAACTTTCTTTTCATCTTCAATAGACTTAATACGTTCTGTTATTTCTCGCTGCCTTTCGATTTTATCTCCAATCTCTTTGTCAAACTGGTCCATTCGCTCTTTTACTTCCTTCTCTAGTTCTTCAGTTTTGAATTTACGTGTAGGAATTCTTTTCTCAGCTTCCACGTTGAGATGGGATAGATAGCCCCTCAATTTTACCAAGTTTCTTGACATTTCCGAGGCTTTTTGTAGAGGTTGGCCCACCTTGAAATACTCTTCTTCCTCAGGAGAGCTTATATGGACTGCATTCTTTTCGTGCAGTAGTTCCGATACCATCGGTAGGTAATCTCTATGTCCTACGATAGAGATCTTGGCCATCTCAACTGGCTTAAGCATTCTCTACCATCTCCATGAATTCTTTATATAGGAAATCAACGGCCTGGTCAACATTCTGCTTTCCTTTGCTCTCAATGTCGGAGATTTTCTTGTTCCACTCGTCTTTCAGTTTCCCCTTCTCTTGTTCAATGTTGCCCTTGGCATTATCGACGGTTTCATTCTTGATTTTGTCTGCTTCTTTTTCTGCATCATCCCGAATTTTTCTAGCTTCTAGTTTTGCGTTAGCAATAGTTTTCTTCTTTTCTTCTTCAGCATTAGAAACAGACTCTTCGGCCCCCTTTTCAGCCTCCTTAATTTTTTCAAGAATCTCTGTTTTTTCCATGACAGTCACCCTGCCCCTTTATTTAGGCTAAGGATGGGGGAGATTCACAAATATTTAAAGTTTGTCATTTTTTCTTTTCAGAATAATGGGGCTCAGTAGAGCATATTTGTAAAAAAATCATGTTTTATTCTGATATTTTATTGAACTAAACAAAACAGCCTATATTTTAAATATATAGTTCTCACAATAATTTATCCTCCACTTACAGGAGGAAAGATTGCAACCACATCCTCACCTTTTAATTCCATATTTCTATAATTTTCTGGATCTATAAGACTGCCGTTTACCGTCATATGAAGGTAATCCTCCGCAGCGATCAGCTCTTCCATAGCAGGATATTTCCTCACCAATTGTTCAATTAAATCCTCGATATTATTGGCACTGATACTCACTTCCCTCTCACCTGCAACTTCCCTGAAGTTGGCAAAAAGCTTAACCTTAACCTTAACCTTAACCATATTCTCACCTTTGGCTATTCTCTCTCCTCCAGTATGTATCTCGGTATAGATCTTTCATCATACCTGGGGTCGAAGGTAGACACTTCTTCGATGTCTAAAGGAGTCACAATCCTGGAGACTATACCATTGAGGGAATATGGAAGTCTTATAAGCCTGGAACCTCCACTAGTCACCCATTCATCAATGTGAAAATGTGATAACTTACGGGCAAGAGATTTGCGCTCTCCATAGGACAACTTAACAGCTTTATTATCCAGTACTTGGACGTGAAAACCTCTGCCGCTGTATACTACTCTCAGATCAGTGAAATCCTTTTCCAGCATCTCCCATAGTTTTACAGTAGAGTTCCTTACTGTTTCGAACTCGTACATACAGAATTTAGTTGCTATACCTTTTTTTAGCTTATCTTCTAGGGTTCCGTGGACCGGGCAGGTCACGTTTTCAGGGTCAATATCAAAAGCGAGCTCCTGACCCACATAGCAGTCACAACCCCAACAATTTTTGTAGCAGTTCTCACATTTTTTGCATTCCTCAATATCAGTGTAAACATTCCTGTCATAGTAAACCCCTTCAGGCAAGTAGCGGAGAACGTATTCAGTCATATCCTTTAGATCAACATATTCGTCTATCACCACAACCTTATCCTTGATGGACTCGAACTCGGGAAGGTAAATGTTGGAGTGTCTCCCCACTATCATGGCAAAAACAGTATCTTTTCTTTCATCCTCAAATTTCCTGTGTGACAACCACTTCCTGACGGATTGCAATTCAAACTCATTTCTGTAAAATAGCTCCCGCTCCTTCAAACCCGTTGGCTCCAGACCCTCCAGAAAATCAAATTTTCCGGGCATTGATGTGAATATTCTTATTAATTTTAAAAGTGTTTATACCGGAAGTAACCGGAAGTAACCGGAAGTAACCGGAAGTATCTACTCATCTAATATAATCTTCAAGTGATACTTTTATTCCACAGGAGATACTTTTATTCCACGGGAAGTTTCGCTCCACAGGAAACGGTTATTAACCAAATAACCGCAATTCTTTTAACCACTTAGAAAAACTGAGATAGTCATCATGCAAAGCAGTCCTGAGGTGTGGAAAGAATTCTTTGAGACCTATTACAGGGATGAGCTAAACAAAGCTGCCGAAAAAACAATTTCCCTCAACGGCAGCAATCCTATTAACGTAAATTTCCTCAATGATCTAATTATTTTCAAAGAAGGTATTGTAGCTGAAGAGCTTTTGGACTACCCCGATATGGTTTTAGACCATGCAAACCACGGTGTTGCAATTTCGGAAAATATACATAACGTCAAGCTAGATAATTCCCAAGCCAGGGTTTACAACCTCCCCATCTCCAGAAGAGTGCTGATCAGAGACCTCAGGAGCGAACACATATCAAAATTGGTGTCCATTGACGGGGTAGTAAGAAAAGTTACAGAAGTCAGGCCCAGGGTAGTCGAAGCGGCATTTGTGTGCAGCTCCTGTGCAGTGAAAATGTTCATCCATCAAGAAGATCCTACAATAAAATATCCCTACGAGTGCAAGAGTTGCGGCTCCCGGAAATTCCTTTTCCTGCCCGAAGAAAGCAAATCCATTGACAGTCAGAGAATGAGGATACAGGAGTACCCGGAGAACCTGAAGGGCGGTGAGCAGCCTCAAACTCTGGATGTCGTGCTGGAGAATGATCTGACCGGAGTTATAAACCCCGGTGACAGGGTAGTTATCAATGGGATCGTAAGAGCCACCCCCAGAAGTTTAAGCGGTAAAAGATTAAGGCATATGGACATCACTCTTGAAGGAAATTCTATTGAGGTGCTCCAGCAGGAATATGAAGAGTTTGAGATAACTGGGGAAGATAAGAATAAGATTCTGGAGATAGGGAACGATCCTGAAGTTTTCGAGAAAATCGTGAAATCCATTGCTCCCGTCATTTACGGGTATGATGATATGAAAATGGCGGTTGCTCTCCAGCTATTCGGGGGGATCCCCAAGAAGCTTCCCGACGGTACCGAAATAAGAGGAGATGTCCATGTATTGTTTGTGGGTGACCCCGGTGTAGCCAAATCCCAGTTGCTCCGCTACGTGCACCGCATTGCTCCCAGAAGCGTTTATACTACTGGCAAGGGTACGACCAGCGCTGGCCTGTGTGTCGCTCCTGAAAGTTTGATCTTTGGGGAAAACAACGCTTACCAGATCGGGGAGCTTGTAGAGTCAAGTGATCTAACCGAGTACCAAGAAGGCATCTACAGGTCAAAGCTTGATGAACCGATAAAAGTACAAACTATAAATCCCACAAAGACTTCATTCAAGCCCTCGAACACCTTGTGGAAGATCAGGTCACCAGAGAAGCTTATTAAACTTAAGTCCCAGACCGGGAAGGAAGTAATGGCGACACCAAACACAAAAATCCTCGTGATTGAGAACGGAGAGGTCAAATGGAAGAAATCAGGAGAGATACAGGAAAGCGATTTTATTGCAACCGCAAGAAAGTTAGATCATAAAGGAGAGAAATTAATAACAATAGAACCCATACAGGAACTGGATGTAACCGCTTATGGTGCGGAAAAGCTGGTGAAAGACCTTGTCGCAACAATAAAGTCCAAAAAAGGGTTAACAACACGGGAGCTGGCGAATAAGATTGGTGTCAACGAGAACAACTTGTATCACAACTGGGTTAAAGAGAGCGCGGTTGGCAGCATAGACCTCAAAACCCTTATTAGATTAGCTGAAGAGGCAGAATATAAGCTGGAAGACATTGCCCAAAGAATCGAGGGTTTTTCCCAATACCATGGGCATAAAATAAAGCTTCCTCCGTATCTTGATGAGAGATTCCTTTACTTTGCTGGTCTGATTGCTGGTGATGGAGATATATCGAGTTCTCCAACAGGAGGATACACGGTAAGATTTTCTAATGGAGATGCCAAGCTTAGAAGAGATTTTATGGAGCTAACTGAGGAACTCTTTGGAATTAAAACTACA
>CAZQTT010000113.1:0-6438 GCA_964596255.1 uncultured archaeon | reverse complement strand
GATATTTTCGAGAAATTCGATATCATAGTGCCTAAAAGTATGGGAGTTTAGGAATTTGAGAACAGGGAAATCGATTGGAGTATGTTGTAGGTCATGACAGGTGTCATCACATTGAGGTCGATCTGTCCCGCCTGTACCGCCATAGAAACTGTGGTGTCATTGCCTACAACCTGATAAGCTACCATGTTGAGGCATTCAGCCATCACCGGATTTACTTTACCCGCCATGATGGATGAGCCGGGCTGGACAGCGGGAAGTTTTATCTCAGCAAGTCCAGTTGTAGGACCTGAGCCCAGCAAACGAAGGTCATTGGCTATTCGGATCAGCTCCAGTGCCAGTTCTCTTAGGGAGCCTGAGAAGCTACCCATCTGTGTACGGCTTTGCAGCCCCTCGAAACTATCCATTGGAGACTTTAGATCAAGGTAACTCAAACGGGATAAATGGTGGATGACTTTTTCCCGGAACTGGGGATGAGCGTTCGCTCCAGTACCAGTAGCCGTTCCCCCTATAGGGATTTCAAGAAGGTCATTTCGCCTCTGTTGAATGCGTTCTACAGCTCTTGAGATCGCAGAACCGTAAGCGGAAAACTCATCTCCCAAGGTAAGGGGTAGAGCATCCATCAAATGAGTTCTCCCTGATTTGGATAAACTGGAGAACCGATTTCCCTTTTGATTGAATGCGGATGCAAGATTCTGGAGGATTACTATCAAGTGGTCGGCATCATGGATGATGGCAAGATGAGAGGCGGTGGGAAAAGTGTCGTTGGTAGATTGTGCCATGTTCACGTGATTATTGGGGCTGAGGAAATTATATTCTCCTTTAGATCTTCCCAGTATCTCTAAAGCCCTGTTGGCCAGCACTTCGTTAACGTTCATGTTAAAAGATGTTCCTGCCCCCGCCTGAAAGACATCGACCCTGAATTGGTCCATGAAGTATCCTTCCAGAACTTCTTCGGCCGCTTCGATAATAGCATTTCCTCTCAACTTATCCAGCTGACCCAGTTCAATGTTAGATAGGGCAGCAGCTTTTTTCACCATAACATATGCTCTAATAAAGCTGGGCTTCTCCATTATACCGCTAACGGGAAAATTATTTACAGCACGGAGAGTTTGGATGCCATAATAGGCTTCTTCAGGCAACTCCATCTCACCCAGCGAGTCATGCTCTTTTCTGGTCATTGTTTCTATAACACCTCAGTTCAGCTAAAATCAATCCTTTAATTCCCTTCGAGCTTTACCGATGGCGATGTTGGGAGGAACTCCTTTGGGACACACTTTCTTGCAGTTGGTGTGGAATTCACATGCCCACCAGCCGTTCTCTTTGTCCGCCAGTTCGAGTCTGGAAGAAGAATCCCGGGGGTCGATATGGAATCGATAGAGCTTCGCCAGAGCCGCAGGTCCCATATACCGGGAATTCCTGGCGTCCACAGGGCAGCCCCCAAAGCATGCTCCACACAGAACACAGTTGGTATAAGCCTCCAGAGCGTGTACGGCTGATTTTTCCATTAAGTGCTCTCTCTCAGGATAACTGGAGGGTTTTAAGTAGGGTTCTACTTCTCTGTAGAAGTCGAAGAATGGCTCCATATCCACTACCAGATCCTTTATGAGGGAGAGATGAGGAAGAGGTTCGATAAGGATCTCTTTTTCGGGATTCCAGGACACTTTTGACTCGAGAGCTGGATACGGAGAGAGCTTGATATCTTCATCCTGAAGCCTGGACACTTGAGTTCTGCATGCCAACCTGGGCACCTTGTTGATAAGCATGGAGCAGGTGCCGCAGACCGCACCCCGGCAGGAGTATCTGAAAGCAAGAGAATCATCAAAATTCTTCTGGACCTCGAAGAGAGAGGCAAGCACAGTTTTTCCCTTCTCAGCTTTTATTTCAAAAGTATCATACCTCTGCTCCCTAGTCTGGGGATTATACCGGAAGACCTTCAACATCATGTTCATCAGTATGCACGCTCCTGGGGCTCGAACATGCCCAGCTTGACAGGTTTATAACCTATTTTTACCTCACCGTTCTTGAGGCTGGCGATGGTATGAGTTAAGAACTTATGGTCATCACGCTTGGAGTAGTCAGTGCGTGTATGAGAACCTCTGCTTTCTTTTCTTTCCAGCGCGCCTTTTCCTACAACCTCTGCCAGCATAAGCATCCCTTCTAACTCCAGAGAGCGAATAAGAGCCTGATTGAAAACTTTGTCCTTGTTGTTAATGTAAGCGCGGGAGTAACTATCTTTAAGAGAGCTGATTTGCTGTAAACCCTCTTTCATTTTGTTTTCTTCCCTGAATATCCCAAAATAATTGAACATGGTCTCCTTAAGGTCATCCAGAATGGCGAATATATTCTCCCCTTCCTCTCTTGCCAGCAAGGTCTTGATGCGTTTCTGCTCATCCTCAACTGCGTCTTCAGCCACTGAATTACTTGGAGAGGGAATATCGGGCAGATCCTCGATAATCGATTTAGAAACTATTTTACCGAAAACGATCGTCTCCAGCAAAGAGTTGCCTCCCAACCTGTTGGCTCCATGAACGCTTACACATGTACACTCACCAGCAGCATAAAGACCGGGGAGCTGGGTCTTACCCCTTAAGTCTACGTCAATTCCCCCCATTGAGTAGTGCTGTCCGGGTTGAACTGGTATGGGTTCTTCAATGGGGTCCACACCTGCAAAATCCATGGCGATCAATCTTATACCTGGCAATCTGTCATTTATCCTTTCTGCACCCAGGTGAGTGAGGTCCAGGTGAACATAACCTCCGGGAAATCCTCTTCCCTCGGCGATCTCGGTCTCTATAGACCTCGCTACCACATCTCTGGGGGCAAGATCAACTGATTGAGGGGCATAATGCTCCATAAAACGCTCGCCCTTATTATTCAGAAGACGCCCTCCTTCGCCCCGAGCTCCTTCAGTAATAAGGATATTAGTACCATACAGTGTAGTGGGATGGAACTGGATGAACTCCATATCCTTAAGAGGAGCACCAGCCCTTAAGGCCAAAGAGGCACCATCTCCCGTGTTTATGAGGGCGTTGGTGGACCGGGAAAATATCCGACCGAATCCTCCTGTGGCCAGCAGTACAGCCCTGGAAACAAATCCGTGTGTCTCCCCTGTCAACAGCTCGATGGAAGTGCATCCCATACATCGTTTCTCGTTTATTAGTGAGGTGACGTAATGCTCTTCATAAAATTTGATGGACCGCTTAACGGACTGCTCGTAGAGAGTGTGCAGTAAATTGTGTCCAGATCTATCAGCAGCGTAACAAGTTCGGGGAAACATCGCACCTCCAAATGGTCTTTGAGCGATTCTACCGTTCTCCAGTCTGGAGAAGACGGTGCCCATATGCTCCATTTCTATCACTGCACGGGGAGCTTCTTTACACAGAATCTCTACGGCATCCTGGTCGGCCAAATAGTCGGAGCCTTTCACCGTATCGTAGGCATGAGCTCCCCAGCTATCCTCTTTACCACCATCGCCCACCACATTCCCCAATGATGCGTTAATTCCTCCCTGAGCCGCTACGGAATGAGACCTCAGAGGTGGGACCTTGGAGATAACTGCCACGTCATAACCTGCATCAAACACTTCCAAAGCCGCTCGAAGCCCTGAAAGTCCTCCTCCAACTACAATAACGTCATGAGTATGTATCTTTGCCCCCACAATACTCCCCCTATATCGAAAGAACTTTAGTTGTCTTACAGGATTATCAATAATAAACTTTTGTGTCCTTTACTGGATTAGGTCTGAAAGGGGTAAAACTTGTTGAATATTATTTTTTGACCCGGGCACATCCGCATTCCACAGCCGCTTGTTTTACAGCCTGGGCAACCGTCCTCGCAACGTCTTTATCCAGAACGTTGGGCAAGATATGATCCTTTCTGGGTTTTTTGATGTGGTCAGCAAGCGCATGTGCTGCTGCCAGCTTCATGTCATCTGTTATGTGAGTTGCTGCTGCATCAAGTGCTCCCCTAAATATCCCCGGGAATGCCAGAACGTTGTTGATCTGATTGGGGTAATCACTTCTTCCCGTGCCCACCACCGCCGCACCAGCCGATCTGGCATCTTCTGGCATTATCTCCGGAACAGGATTAGCAAGAGCCAGTATAATGGGATCAGGGTTCATTGACTGCACCATCTCCGTTGTCACGATGTTGGGTGCCGAAACCCCTATGAGCACATCCGAGTCTTTGATGGCGTCTTCAATTGAACCTGTTCGATTCTCTTTATTTGTTTCGTGAGCAATTATGTATTTGTATTTGTTCTTCAGCAAGTTTTCCCTCTCTTTATAGATTATACCCTGGCTATCACAGACAAATATTTCTTTAACAGAATCACAGTACTTTTCATGAGCTCCCAAACATTTCAACAACAATGTGATACCGTACCCCGCAGCACCTGCCCCAATGAGACTGATAGTAAGATCTGAGAATCTTTTGCCTGTGACCCTGCAGGCGTTTATGAGGGCAGCCAGAACAACTACAGCTGTCCCATGCTGGTCATCATGCATTACAGGTATGCCTACATCCTGCAGCTCCTCCTCGATCTCAAAGCAGCGGGGAGCAGAAATGTCCTCCAGATTTATCCCCCCGAAAACAGGAGAGATATTCTTTATCTGGTCTGGGAGGTCGTGCGACTTCTCTCTAAAACAAATTGGGATGGCATCAATGTCAGCAAACTCCTTAAACAGGATGCACTTGCCCTCCATTACTGGAATCGCTCCATACCCTCCAATATCACCTAATCCCAGCACGGCTGAACCATCACTTACGACAGCAACGCTATTCGATTTCATGGTATAATTATAGGCCTCATCAGGATCACGAGCAATTCGCCTGCACACTTCAGCAACACCTGGAGTGTAAACAACAGATAAATCGTGTCTGGTCTTAACCTTCGTTTTTGACCTTACAGCGAGTTTACCCCTGTGCTCTTTATGGAATTCAAGAGATTCCTCATAGATATCCATAAGATGACAACAAATTGAAAATGGATATAACTTGCGGTGAGGTCGCAGCTCCTGCCCCATCAAGTTGATTGAAAGAGAAATAGTAAATGCCAATATTTTTTAAGAGAATCAATTCACCGGCAATCATGAAGACTATTGGCCTTCTGGGAGGTATGAGCTGGGAGTCGTCACTTGAATATTACCGCATTATCAATGAACTAACCTCACAGAAATTGGACAGATTGCATTCCGCGGAATGTATCCTCTACAGCTTTGATTTCGAGGAGATAGTGGAGATGCAGTCCAGAGAAGATTGGGAGCAAATGAACGGTCACTTATCCCGTGCTGCACAAAAGCTGGAGAGGGCGGGTGCCGACATGGTCCTCATCTGCACCAACACCATGCACAAAGTAGCCGATGAGGTTTCAAAATCCATCAACGTGCCCCTGGTCAATATTGTGGACGTGACGGCCGAAGAGATAAACTCCCGGGGCATAAGTGAAGTGGGATTGCTGGGAACAAAATTCACCATGGAAGACGGGTTCTACACCCAGAGGCTGGAAGAAAATGGGATATCCACTCTCGTGCCGAGTGAAGATGAAAGAGAACTGGTCCACAATATAATCTTCAATGAGTTATGCAGGGGAATAAGAAATGAAGAATCCAAACAAAAACTGATTGAGATCATCTCAGGTCTGGAGAGCAGGGGAGCTAAGGGAATAATTTTGGGCTGCACGGAATTGCCTCTATTGGTCAAACCCCACGATATAAACCCAGAACTATTCGATACCACTATCTTGCATGCCACAAGAGCTGTAGAGCTGTCTATGGAGTGATTCTCTAAATGCAAAGGTTCAAAAATAATATAAATAGATGCTCAAAATGGCATCTATGAATGTTCTCGTTGTCGATGCAGGTGGCAGAGGAAATGCCATAGCTCATGTATTCTCCAGAAGTGGTCAGGTAAAGAATGTATTTGTTGCCCCCGGAAATGCGGGAAGCGATTTCTTCCCCAAATGCCAGCAAGTTGATGTCTCATCCATCAGAGATCTGGACGGGATACTAAATTTCGCTTCAGAAAACGCTGACCTGGTCTTTGTAGGGCCTGAAGAGCCCTTGAGCCTGGGACTGGTGGACATGCTCCACAAAGAAGGAGTGCCTGCCGTTGGGCCTGATAAAGAGGCTACAATTCTGGAGTCCAGCAAGTGCTGGGCCAACGATTTCATGAACAGGATCGGGGTGCCTATACCGGATTATAAGAACTTTGATGATGCCCAGGAAGCCAAAGACTACATTTCTGAACACTACAGCTCAGGCAAGGGGAACCTGGTAGTAAAGGCTGACGGCCTGGCTGCTGGCAAGGGAGTATTCGTCTGTGATTCCGAAGAAGAGGCTTTACTTGCAGTTGACAAGATGATGGTGGAAAAGAAGTTCGGAGATGCCGGGGACAAAGTGACCATCGAGGAAAGACTGTATGGTACTGAGGTGGCTTTCA
>CAZQTT010000112.1:0-6461 GCA_964596255.1 uncultured archaeon | reverse complement strand
ATATTATTACGGCTAACCTTTGGGCATTTGTCGCATGAACCATGCAGTGTGCCTTCATGCCTAACATCATGAGCAAGCCTCTTTATTCGGTAATTTAGTTCAATGTAATCGTATTCAAGTCGTTCTAAAGGGTTAGCATAATTAGTGTAATATCTTATTGGGGCATCTTTATTTTGCATGTCTATACATTCTTATAGAAAATCTCTTAATTCGTTCACTATTTTCTTGTCTCTGGACACGGAGATTTCATAAACCATAACATTATCCCCTTCTACCGTAATATCAACTAAAGCTTCAATAAGGATGCAGCTTTCAACTGCTTCTGGCAACCGCCAAACTCTATTATCATACTCTTCAGAAGATTCTGGATCATCCGGGTCCTTTAAAACTTTAAACCCACGTTCTCTTGCTTTTCTTTCTGCTTCATTATGAGACTTTCTTAAAGCGTTGTCATGTTGGGGGGTGCTGTTGGATATATATGCCCGGGCAGTATTTAAAAAAAGTTCCTGAACTTATTGTTTTACCCCCTTGACTTGGTAAGAATCAAAAAAATAATATGGAGTATTTTACTCGTATCCCATGAAAGAACATGTAGCTTTGTTGCTTTCCGACTTTACTCTCTCTTCAAAACTTCCATAGAAGTTGAGTGTTGCATCATCAACACTTGGTCTTACCTTCTTCAGCGCATCCATAAAATGCCTCATCTCAATTTTTTCTACATTTATATTCTCCCTGAAGGCAAGCATGACCGCTTCCCTGGCAACTGCCTCAATATCTGCTCCTACATACCCTTCTGTAACATTTGCAAGCCCATCAAGGTCCACATCATCTACCAATGGCATATCCTTCAGGTGGACGTTGAGTATTGCCTTTCTACTCTTCTTCCCCGGTGCTCTGACAAGGACCAGCCTATCAAATCTTCCCGGTCTCAGCAATGCCATGTCAAGTATGTCGGGGCGGTTGGTAGCACCCACTACTAAAACATCTTCCAGTTCTTCAAGGCCGTCTATTTCTGTAAGTAGTTGGTTTACAACTCTTCCTACAGCTCGGTTATCCCCAGTCCCTCTCATCTGGGCTGTAGCATCCAGCTCATCAAAGAATACTATGCATGGCGACACCTGTTTTGCTTTCTTGAATATCTCCCTTACAGCTTTTTCGCTCTCTCCCAGCCACTTGCTTAAAAGCTCACTGCCTTTGACGGTTATAAAGTTGGCATTGGTCTCGTTAGCTACAGCCTTGGCAATCAAGGTCTTTCCAGTTCCCGGAGGCCCGTAAAGCAGAACTCCTCTGGGGGGCCTGATGTCGAACTTCTTGAACTTCTCCGGATAACTTAGAGGCCATTCTACAGTCTCCACCACTTCTTGCTTTACATCGTCAAGGCCACCAACATTCTCCCAGGAGACTATGGGAACCTCCACTACGACTTCTCTAAGGGCTGATGGTTCGATCTCCTTCAGTGATTCCTTGAAGTCATACATTGTTACCTTTATGGAGTTCAGAACCTCCGTGGGAACCTCCTCGCTTTCAGTGTCTATCTGAGGCAAGTAGCGCCTGAGGGCTTTCATGGCAGCTTCTTTGCAGAGGGACTCTAGGTCAGCTCCCACGAATCCATGGGTCTGCTCACTAATCCTGCGAAGTATGTACTTAACGTTGTACCTCTTAAGTTCGGAGAGAATATTTTGGTGCAAAGAGTCTGTAATTTCCCTTACTTTTTCGTCTTCAGCATGTTTTATTTCCTCTATAATTGATTTCAGGGATTCTATTGTCATTCCTGTCTCTTGTTCTACCTTGTCGAAGTTATCATTAATTTTCTGCAGTGATTCTAACACTTCTTCTTTGATATAATCGGGTTCCAAAGGCATGTTTCTGGTGTGTATCTGAAGAATCTCTTTTCTGCCCTCCAGATCCGGAACCCCGATCTCCAGCTCTCTGTCATATCTTCCCGGTCTTCTCAGGGCCGGGTCCACAGCGTCAATTCTGTTGGTTGCTCCTATGACTACAACCTGTCCTCTTTCTTCCAGGCCGTCCATTAGAGCGAGCAGTTGGGCAACCACTCTTCTTTCAACTTCACCGGTGACATCATCTCTCTTGGGTGCGAGCGCATCTATCTCGTCAATGAGTATTATAGAGGGTGAGCTCTCTCTGGCCTGCTCAAAAATATCCCTTAATCTCTGTTCTGATTCCCCGTAGAACTTGCTCATTATCTCTGGTCCATTTATGGTGTAGAATGAGGCTCCAATTTCGTTGGCCACAGCCTTGGCAATGAGTGTTTTGCCTGTTCCGGGTGGACCAGTGAGCAAAACTCCTTTAGGGGGGTCTATACCCAATCTCTGGAACAATTCCGGATGTTTGAGGGGGAGTTCGATAATTTCTCTTATTTTCTGGAGCTCTCCCTTTAGCCCTCCAATATCTTCATAAGTAATTCCAGCCTTGCCCATCCTTTCAAAACCTTTGGCAGGTCTGTCACGGTAAATCACTCTTGTGGACTCATCGATGACTACAGCCCCTTTTGGCTCGGTTTTGACCGCCACAAAGAGAAGTACCTGGCTCTGACCGTATTTGCCAAAACCGGATAGAGCGGGAGTTCCAATTACGGGTATCAGATCTCCCTCGATTAAAGGCCTCTTTAGTAACTGATGCTTGAGATAACCTCCGATGTCCATTCCATATACCTTAAAGTCCATGTTCTGAAGGGGAGCAATAGTAACAGTTCTAGCAGATTGATATTCGGTCTTTTCTACTTTGAGTCCGTCTCCAACACTGGAGCCGGTATTTTCCCTCACAAAACGGTCAATTCTTACTATACCACTTCCCCAGTCTTTTTTGGGGGCTCTCCACACCTTGACGACAGTCTCCCTCTTACCTCCCATCTTAATAACATCTCCAGGAGATACTTGGAGCTTAAGCATAGCATCTGGGTCTAACCTTGCTATTCCTCTGCCCGAATCGCTGGGGTAAGCTTGATTTACTTTAAGTGTTATTTCCAAATTCTATCACCACTAATAAGCATCTTCTTAACAATTGATGAGCAAGAAATCTCCAGAGTTTACTCTGTGGGATGAATTGCGTTCTGAGCATAACTTTATCTCTTTTATGGATGACCATGGTTGGGTGGGGGATTTTTTGCGCGCCGCGCCATGGCGCACTGGTTCCCCACCCAGGAGGAAATATGTTAGTTAGCGGAAGCCATCATGTTGGTCAGGCAATTTACCACTTTGAGTGGTGCCCTAAATATCGTTATAAGATGTTTAGGAAGGAGAAGAATAAAAAACTTTGCGAAGAAATCCTGAAAGAGGTTGCTGAAAGACATAAGATAGATATAATTGAGCTCAGTGTAATGCCCGAACACATTCACGCAGTGGTCTCCATACCACCAACCACCAGCATTTCTGAAGCCTTTCAAAAGCTAAAAGGAGCGTCTTCTCGCGCACTCTTCCAGAGAGAACCCAAATTCAGGTTAAGATACCCCAAAGGCAATTTTTGGAGCAGAGGAAAATTCTTCAGAAGCGTAGGTGACGTAGACCTGGAAACAACCAGGAACTATGTTCAAAACCAACCAAAAATCCACCAAACCACCCTCACCCAATACAAGAACTAAAGAAGCTGCGTGGCTTCAGCCCGCAGAGTATCACTTGAAGTTGAGCATGTTTTTTCACATTTAATGAAGTAATCCGATAACAACGTTGCTAAGAGTGTACAAGTTGATAATCTTGAGAAAGCACGTAACCATCTTTATCGAGGAACTCTTGACTGCTACAAAAAACTTTGGAGCGAAATGAAGGACGATATCGATAAAATAGTGGCAGATAAACATAAAATAAAAGAAAGTTTGGTATTAATATGTCTGAGCCAGAAGTTCTTGAAAAATACACTCGATTTAAAATAGCCGCACAGGAAGCTAGAAAAGTTGAGTTGGAGAATGTAGGTGAGGACCCCATCGCATCAATGAAAACATACCGAGATGCGATTAAAATAGGAAAAGAAATTTTAGGAAATATAGATCATTACAAAATTGAAGAATTTGAGTCTATTATGTGGAGATTTAAAACTCTTCTTACAGCCAAAGAGTTCTTGATTGGTATTATAACTGGAGTAATCGCTGGAATAATAATAAAAACATTGTTTTGATCTTAATTGTTTTATTAATTGTAAGAACAATTGGCGAATTCGACAAAGAATTAAAGATTACGAGTTTGCGACAGAACCTTCGAGGCATATAATTTTTCTTAGAGCAACAATATTTGTTAGTTAAAATACTAGGATACTATTATTTTGTTACAGGAAAACTAATTTGTCATTTGATTTAGAATTAGCAGCAAACTCACAATAACAGATGCCTATTCCCAATATTCACGTTATTCAAATACTTCTTCGCGGTTTGATAGCATCCCTCCACCTGTTTATGGGGAGTTATTGGCATGTCTTCCATGTAGAAACTGGGATGAAAGACCAGCAACGAGTAGGGAATCTCTGGATCTATGTCCGATATGAATTTAGCAATACTTTCTACCTCTTCCCTGTCCACATACCCTGGGACTAACAAGGTTGTGGCGGTAAGCATTGGTTCTGATCTTTGAGGATAGAATTCCTCCCCTATCATCCTGAAATTCTCGTATGCTCTTTTGTTGGGAACCCCACTCAACGCTAATGAAAGATTCTCATCCCAGGCTTTGAGGTCGAATTTTATTATACCACCACTCTTGAAGGACAGTTCTGCAGCTTTCCTTACCAGCTTCTGATTTCCACAACCATTCCACTCCCAGCAGATCCTCGGTTTAGCAGAGTCCAGAATTTTCTCAGACACCTTTAATGCAAAGGGCAAATGCGGCTCTGGAGAGCCTCCAAAATAACAAATACACGAAATTCTCTTATTCTCAATCAACTCCTCTACAAACTCCTCCTGGCTTAACTTGGGTGCAGAGTATATCTCTTTATGAGAGGAATTCTGGCAGAAGATACAGTCAAAATTACAGCCATAGAAGAATACTGCCAGGTTCAAATTCCCTCTCTCAGCACTTCCGGGGCAGAACCAGTCTGCACAACAATTTGTAGGTAGAGGATCAAGGTATGTATGAACGAGACCCTCCTCTAAGGGCCTGACCAGTCTCCCATTAGAATTTTTGTTGATATCGCAATAACCTTTACTTCCATCAGGAATCCTGCACTCGTTCTGGCATAGATTACATGGAACTCCAACAGGGTCCTTAGGAGGTTCCGGGGGAAGGAGAAGCTCTCCTCTTATTCGGTGGTGAACTTTTTTAATTTCTTCTCTTGGTTTTTCCCTGATGCAATCGACACATATGCCTAAGAGATCGGAGATTAGGTTGCTTTTCCTACCACATATTTTACAGCTGGACTTTTCCGGGTAAAAGGATTTCATATCTTAATACTCTATCTACAGACTTTGTCTTTATGATAAAAAGTTAGGTATTTTTATTGCTGAAAAATTTAAAAGAGGACCTACTTCATTTACTTGGGAAATTAAAAATTAGCTGATTTATGTTTTACTCGTCAGATCTCAAACCTCAAAAGCTTTTCTTTAACTTCGATTGCCCCTCAAAATCCCCAGACTCTTCAACTGGAGTGACTGTTCCCGGGGGGTTAAGGGAGGTTAACAAACTGATCGAGAAGCAACCATCACAGTCACTCTAGTACTTATAACTATACTTGCATAATATATAAGTATTACTTGAGATATGGTTACATTCGGCAATAATTAATTACTTTTAAGTTCGAGTTAATAAGTAAGGAGGATAAAATCCTTTCAGTATCCATAGGCTCTGAAACAATCATAGAATCAAATAAAAAATAAAAAATGGGTTACTACAGCCTTTTACAGTTTTATTGGTAATCAAATCAAATAATCTTCCTGAACCTTCTTCTCGTGCCGTATAGGATAGTCGGAAATCCTACTACGCATGCTCCAGCTAATGGAACTATTGCGGGTTTAATCGATGCAGGGAGCACACAGCAATTTGTGAGAAATGTCAGTATACTACCAAACCCAATGAATCCCAAAAACACTGCAGGAACAGCAAACAGGGCCACTATATACCCCACAACCACAATGCCCAACAATTTCCCTACACTTACACCAACGGTATTCATTCAAATCCCTCCAACCAACATGCTAAAATTTTCACCATATATGCCTTTTCGTTATTCTTCAAATCCCAATAACCATAATGTAATAAGATAGTCCTTTGAAGGTTCAAATGTATTTAGTATGGGTTTATCAGAACCGTTACTTTCACACCTTTCCAAAGATTTAAATTATAGTTGTTTCCACTATCTATCAGCGGGAGGAGGCCCGAGATGAAAGTTAAAGAGTATGGGAATAGCCAGGCTCTAATAATTAGGGGGTATAACTTCTGCAGAAGATACCACCAGGAAGTGGATGACAACTTGGTCCATTCCATTGCAAGGTTCTGTGAGCTGAGAGCTCAATACGGCGGATGCGC
>CAZQTT010000111.1:0-6486 GCA_964596255.1 uncultured archaeon | reverse complement strand
TTAAGAATATTATCAAAAATGATAGATTTGTTTTAACAAAAAGTTAAAGATTTAATCGTTGAGGGGGATGGCATGTTTGTAGTGCAGTGGTTTAAGGATTAGAGCCGCTAAGGAGAATACGATAATCCCTAACATCGAACTGAAGTTCATCAAAGATGATTTTGACAGGTATTCAATTGATAACAATTTAGAAGCTTTTATTGACCAAAAACACTTGAACATCTCACCAATCGAACTTCAGATCCCTTATAAGCTGTACCTGGGCAGCGATAAAGATATTGAGGACACTATATATTTATGGGAGATCTTTAAAGATAAAATTGACATAAGTGATCTTAGAAAGTTCATGAAATCCTTTAAGGTTAGGAGAGAAGAATATGGGATTGAGGTATGACAGACAGGAGAATCTAAAAGAAAGGATCGAATTCATCCGTTATTACGTTCAGTGGATTAAGAAAACTTCCAATGAGATCTGGAGCAAGCAGCAGGCTGAATTAATCGATAGTTTTATGCAGAATGCCAGAAACTTTAAGACCTCGCCGGAGAAATACCTGGAGATGGTGGAGAGAATAGAAATAAGAAGAACAAAATAAATCGAACATTGATTCTGTTCTCAAGAACTATGAATACAAAAAAGGCGGATATCGCCACTAGTTCTCCGATGAGAGATCAGTGGATTCTGAGATGGTGGATGACGATGTGGTCGCCTACTACGACGAGAACGGACAGTTAGCCGGATTTGAGGTCTGGAGGGCCAGAGAATTGGTTCTGCCTCACTTCTTACAGCTGTTAAAGGAAGTGAAAGGGTAAAAAGTGGTTAAGGAATAATATTTTCGTATAAGGATGTCATTTATTGTAAAACTATTCACTACGAAAAAGGTATAAAGTTCTTCACTTAACATTAATTCGGGTGATTGGCATGTATGAAAACAGGATTATAATAGACCCGGAGATAAGGCATGGCAAACCTGTAATAAGAGGTACCAGAGTTTCTTTAGATATTATATTAGGATCACTTGCTGGAGGCATGGGGGTAGAGGAGGTAGCTGAAGAGTATGGGATTGGAAAAGAAGATGTACTGACAGCAATAGAATTCTAAGGGTGCAATGGGAGTTAAGATAAATTCCTATTGGAAATTAATTTTATATGTGGAGGTAGAGATAATTGGTATGTATTTAATTAAAGACTTGGAGAAAATCCTGGTTCCCAAACATTATAGTACTTCAGATGCTCTCATTGAGGATGCGTTCAGAGCACTTTTAAATATGAAACCTGAACTGAAGATAGAAATGGCTATTGAATTGTACTCAAAGGAAGAAGTATCTCTTTCAAGGGCTGCAGAAATAGCTGACGTAGACATAGAAAGTTTTAAGGATATACTAAAGTCGAGAGGATTGAAACTAAAAAGTTACACTGGTTCGGAAGAGGATATAGAAAAGAGATTGAGGCTGATCTAGTGCTTATACTGGATACTGATATTGCCAGTGCATTCGCCAAAGCAGGACACTGATGTGTTCTTAAAACTGTTCGAGAAGGTGGGGATAACCCCCAGAGTATATGAAGAGCTTTTAGTTCCATTAGATTACGGATACGATTATCCTCGGCAGATATTTGAAAGAGCTGAATTGGTTCTATTATCGGAAGAGGAGCAAAGAAAGTACTTAAAGCTCAAAGAAGATCACACCAAGATTGGAAAAGGTGAAATTGAAAGTGTGGTCGTTTGCTTGAAGAGAGATTACTTATTCACGTCTTTTGATAAAAAAGCGATTTCCATAGCGAAGAATCTGGGAGTGAACTATATTACCGCTGGAGTTGTCTTTAAAGGGCTGGTTGCAAAGGGTGTAGCAACAAAAGAAGAAGTCCTAAAAATTATTGCGGATATTGAGGAAGCAGATAATAGAGAACTGGATGTAAAGCTGTAATCCTTTGATTTACTAGTCTTTGATAAGGAGGATAAGCCTGTGATTGTTGAAATTCTGGATGCAAGTGAATTCATTTCGGAGTGTAGTGTAATGAATGCAAACAAAAAGATGATTGAGACTTGAAGACTGGAAGATTCAGGGTCAGCTCGAACTCCTAACTCTCCAGCTTGAAGAAAGGATAATGCAGCAGAAGATGAAGGTGAAGATGAAGATTATAAGCCCCCATGTATGTTATTGATTAATATTTAAGTATCTGGTATCATCTACTCCAAAGCATTTCCAATTTTTGTGGAAAGACTTCTGATGAAGATGCTCCAGTTGGGTCTGAGGCTCCTCGGTATGAAGTGGTTCGTGGAATCACCGATGTAATAAGCGTTTCTTTCTGCATCTTTCAGTTTCAAGTTAAGGTTCTCCAAAAACTCACTTCTCTTCATCATGTAATTGTAAAAATCCAGCATTGAATCCAATCCTTCTGTAAAGGACTGTTTATCACAGTTCAGGTCCAGACAGTAGAACACGTCATAGATGTCTTTTCCTTCTGTCCTGTTGTTTAAAGCCATAATTTTTCTTATCATTAGGTCTTCCAGAGAATAGACTTTAAATATGACTGGATGGCTCTCTATGAATGGTGATTTCACTAAAAAATTCTCCGATTTCAAATACGGGGTTCTGGTGAGATAGAATTCAACTCTTACTCTGTCCTTATCTTCGAATTCGTTAATAAAGTAGCAGTCGAATCTAACGGTCCTGTGGAGAATCCTGGGTCCCTGGACATCAAATCCGCTTATTTTCTCCATTTTTTGTTTGATGAAGGAGATCTTCTGATCCAAATTCGAATCTGAAATGAGGTCCAGGTCGATATCCTCTGAGAACCTGCTCACCCCAAGTGTGGAGAGATGTATTCTGTTCAATGCTGTTCCACCCTTCAGGGTTGCTTCAGGGATCAGCTCACTTATTTGCTCCAGGAGCATAGAGATCTTCTCGTCTTTTGACAGGTAATTCAATCCCAGTCCGGTTTTTGCGGCCAGATACCTCAGGATCTCGGGGTCAGCCATGATACCACCACGAAAGTATGTTCTCTTCTCCCAGATTGTCGATTAGCATCCATTTTTTTATGTATTCTCCTTTTGCTTTACCACAGGGCAATAACTTGGTATTGTTCCTGGTCCTTCTACTGAAATAATTGATTATGTCTGAAGGAACTTTCTCAGTATTCTTGTTCAGCAGCTCCAGGACATAACCGGTTCTCTGGCATAAAGAGCTTGAAGCTTCCTTGAAGTAACTTAAAAATTCTTTCCAGTCCAGCTCAGCCTCATAAAGAGCTTTTGTGATGGTAGAATAACCTCCTCCATATTGCGGTTTGTAAAAACAGTCAAAAAAGGTCTTCGAAATAGTAGATACATATAACCCCTGGTAGTATGTCGCTCCTTCTGCTTTATTACCCATAGCAACCCATTTGAGTGTGTATTCACCTATCTTTCTTTCTGCCGATCTCTTATCTGTCACAACGAATATGGTGAAGGGCTCGTATTCCAGCAGGTCGTAAATTCTCAATGCGGATGAGAAGCCCACGTATCCTTTAAATATAGTGATTGCTATTTTGTAGGGATTTTTTATCACCGGAGTTGTGGACGGCCTTTGTTGAACGAGATACGTCCCTCTCTTCACCCTGTACAGGTATCCTTTGGCTGAAAGGCTGGAACAAATCTTATTGATTTCTTTGGAGGTGAACTGGGGAAAAAGATTTTGTATCTCATCTACCTGAATAACATCTGCAGAAGAAATTGCGTTAAAGACTTCCTGCTCCCGTCTGGTCAGATAGATATTTTTATCCATACAATACCCTATTTTGGTATTAACTTAATAAATTTTTCTAATCAAATGATAGGTGGCATGTTTGTAGTGCAATGCCCTTCACTACCCGGTTGAATATCCCAGGGACAAGGGATGCGATGCGATAAAGCCTTAGAGAGTCTTGAAAAACCCGTCAAACCGTGATGGAAGAGGAATTGGAGGTAATTGCCTGAGCTTCCCGTAATCCAGGAAGCTCAAAGTTCTTGCCAGAATCGGATAAGAAAAACCTATCAGACCACCATTCTACGTCATAACCAAACTCATAAAAGGTTAACAGTTCCTGACCATAAATCTTCAAGGCCAAGAGCGATTATCAAACAGGTTTAACAAGAGAAGAACTTGAAAATCTTTATAGGCAGAAATTCAAAAGCAAAAAGATCAAGTTAGATGGAGAAGTAAATGTATGCAACCTCAAGAGGAGATCATATTCCTTGTTGAAGAAGATGCTGAAGGGGGTTATACAGCTCAGGCTCTTGGCGAATCCATTTTTACCCAAGGAGATAGTCTTGAAGAGCTAAAGGAAATGATAAAGGATGCTGTTGATTGCCACTTTGAAGAGGATAAACCCCAAGTGATCAGGTTACACATCGTTAGACAGGAAATTCTAAACCCATAAACCTATGAGGGATTTGAGCGGGGTGGAGCTTGCCTGCACCATGAAAATAACCATATAAATGGGCAACATTTGAAACTTCTAATCACACCATTATGAATCCCAATATATCCCAGAACCAACTAAGAGACTTTCCCTATGAATTCCACAAAATCCATCTCCTCAACCTTTTTATGAAGCTTCTTGTCAGCAGTAATCAGTGTTATCTCCAGCTCTTTTGCCAGAGCAACGTAAAAAGAGTCGTAAACAGTGATATTATATCTAAAGGCAAGATTGATAGCAGAATTAATTATCTCTGAGGTGGGTGTAACAATATCCATACCCATCCCGAGTATAGAATCTAATGCCTCACTAACATCATTCTCGTTGAATTGGGGGTTGTACCTTAAAGCGTTGGCAACCTCATATAGTAACAAGTCCGGTAAAACTGCCCTTTCATCACCACTCCTGATTATTTCTCTTATCTGCAAAGCTTTATCCGTATATTCTTCTTCAGAGAACCATTTTATAACACCGAATCTAATATCAACATCTGGAGTCACGCCATTTTCTGATCTCTTCAGCACCCCTCCAGTTCTTAGATTTCTCCCTAAGCCTATCCTGCGTTGATATTGCTTTTTCTATTCTCTCTTTATCCCTCAGCCTTGATTTTAAGAGAACATCTAATCTCTTCTCCATCACTTTCGTTTTGTTGCTCATTTCTTCACCTCAATTAATTGGTAATTTTTAAACCTAACTGATGGGATTAATTCTTTAATATACAATTATTTTGCTTTTCTTTAAATCTTTCTCTTCCTTTTATCGCATACCTTTAACAGCAAAGAACCATCAATCCAAAAGTGATGGTGGGGAAACCGGTTATCAAGGGTACGAGAATTCCTGTAGATGCCATAATCAAGAGGTTGGCGCAGGGGATGAGTACACAGGAGATACTGGAAGAATATCGTATTTGGAGGAAGAAGATGTTAGAGCTGCACTGGAATACGCAGCAAAAGTAGTTTCAGGTGAAGATGTAAATCCAGTGGTGGAGACAGTCTGACCTCAAATTTGTGGAATGCGCTGTTAAGAAGACTTACAATATACATATGATGTTTTAAAGTTCAGGGCTCTGATCTTTGAGAGGATGGCATGTTTGTAGTGCAATGCCCTTCACTACCCGGTTGCATATCCCATGGAAGGACAAGGGATGCGTTGGAGAACATAAAGCAATAAAGCCTTAGAGAGTCTTGAAAAACCCGTCAAACCGTGATGGAAGAGGAATTGGAGGTAATTGCCTGAGCTTCCCGTAATCCAGGAAGCTCAAAGTTCTTGCCAGAATCGGATAAGAAAAACCTATCAGACCACCATTCTACGTCATAACCAAACTCATAAAAGGTTAACAGTTCCTGACCATAAATCTTCAAGGCCAAGAGCGATAATCAAACAGGTTTAACAAGAGAAGAACTTGAAAATCTTTATAGGCAGAAATTCAAAAGCAAAAAGATCAAGTTAGATGGAGAAGTAAATGTATGCAACCTCAAGAGGAGATCATATTCCTTGTTGAAGAAGATGCTGAAGGGGGTTATACAGCTCAGGCTCTTGGCGAATCCATTTTTACCCAAGGAGATAGTCTTGAAGAGCTAAAGGAAATGATAAAGGATGCTGTTGATTGCCACTTTGAAGATGATAAACCCAAGTGATTAGATTGCATATTGTAAGACAGGAAATTCTAAACCCATAAACCTATGAGGGATTTGAGCGGAATCGAAATCCTAAATCAATGCAAATATGATTTATTCCTCAAACACAATAAATCCTTCTTCCCCTACTATAAACAACTTACCTTTAAAGTCTTTGACCCTCTCCAACAGCAATGACGTGGCTTTAACTATTTTATCTGGCTTAGGAGGATGTATCTGGAATACTACAATCCCAGAGTAATTATTTGGGGGATATAAAATTCGATTCGAAAAATCCGAGTCTCTCGTAAGTAATATAGCTTTCTTCTCTTTTGCCAATGACACAACAGTATTGTTGCCAACTGGGAACGTACCGCAAAAAAATTCTTACCTTCAAGGAATTTGTTTACGGAAAGGACTGCTCATCCAGCAGAAACCT
>CAZQTT010000110.1:0-6703 GCA_964596255.1 uncultured archaeon | reverse complement strand
ATGAGCCGTGCAGCCTCTACATAATGAAGGCTGACGGAAAGATCCAGGAAGAAAGGTCCTACGGCAGAGAAAACAGGGATATTCCGGGGTGATACCATGGCTCTCAATTCTGTTCCGGCAAAAGTTCAGTTCTGGATTGATGAGAACGATCACGTCTACTACCGGGTCCTAGTGAACGGGAAGAAAGAGATTGCCAACGCCATCTTTACCCCCATGTTCCACAAAGACAAGGTAGACTACTTCAAGAAACTCCAGAAAAAGAAGAATGCGAAGAAGAAGGGAAGGAGGAAGTAATATGGCCAGGATCAGCGGTAAGACCAAGATGAAGGCCGTGTTCACTATGGGTGGCTTAATGCAGCCCCAGAAAACCAAGACAATCAGAATGAGTTGGGGAAGACTTCTGGACAAATACCTGGATAGGACTCACAGGGAATTCTATGAGAACCGATTGCTGTATAACGGGTTTTTTGGGGAGACAATTGGGTCCAACAAATCCATCCACGTCACCTGGGGACTACCCGGTCAATACAAGGCAGTTGAAGTTATCAGCGGCAACAGATCCGGCTACACAAGAGCCAAGGAAGGTCAGGGCTTACTGAAGCAACAGGGAATCAATGCGATCGTCCATGATGCTGGAAGCTACTACATCGTAGGAGTGCTACCTAAAGACTACAAGAAGATCAGGGGGCACTAAAATGATTTCTGAGCTAAGCTTAGAAGAGAGGCTTAGGGAGAGCGTGAATGGTCTTTTGCAGGGTTTCTGCTCAATAAACAACATCTCCAAGGACGAGGAAGAACGGATCATTGCTTTAGCTATGGAGACGATTTCTGAAGAGATTAGGGGAGGTTCGAGCGATGGTGATGAATAAGCCTATGCAGGTCAAGACCATCAAGCGACACCTCAAAAGCAAGGGAGTTGATCCTGACACAATTGATGTTGAGGCTAAGGTGGATTCCAACTTGTCAATGGAAGAGAACTGGAAACAAATCAAGAAAGAAGTAGGAATAAGCCAAGGAATTAAAAGCAAGAAGGAAATGCAGGCTACATTAAGTGATGACGTCTTAAGGCAGGCCCAAATGTATCATGAGACCAGAGACCCCAACGCCCAAGAGTTAGACGAGAATTTGGTAGCCAAAATTCCTGAGGATCCCGATAAATGGTTTGAGCAACCCAACCAATATGATTTACCTGGCATAGATTTTCCGGAGGGGAAAGTGAAGCAGAAGCAGGAACAGAAGTCTCAACCCAATCAAAAGGAGAAAAAGCTGAAGTCGGATAAGAAAGTAGAAGATGAATCTGATAAGAGTGAAGAGAGGAAGCCGGGTGACAGCTTTTTTGGTGGAAGAGAGAGGACAGTAAAGAAGTTGAAGGAGTACCCTGATCTCAATCCGGTTAAGACGATCAAGGGTCCTGAGGATTTTAAGGCCAAACTCCCTTACATACCTGATATCTATGAAGGCGGTCCCAGGGACGTTGCCAACAGATTCGATAAGAACTATGGCATGCTTCCGGAAGAGGCAAAGAAACACTATCTGAAGGACGATATTGTTCTCAAGAGGTTGAACGCTTACAGGAGAGCTTTTAATGACTGGAAGGGGAGAGCAGTAAGATACTATTCTATTCCTTCTCCAGTGGAGGCTGGTCCCAGCAAGTATCCTTATCAGAAGTTGAATAAAGCTCAAAAGAGTTACAGCACCGGAATAGAGAACCTGGATTACAGGAAGAACAGACTAATTCAAGGCTTGAACGGAGCGGTTAACAGGGCATTAAAGAAGTCAGGAACCTCCGTAACTGAGGTGAGGGAAGCCGAAGAAGACAAACAAAACAAACAGATCTACGACAAGATAAATGTAGGGACTATAATCGAGTCACCTCTCTATGGTCAGGCTACGGTGGTCAAGAAGAATAAGAAGAGCATAATCATTGAAACAGGTGGGGGTGAGCTGAGAATACCTTACCACATGCTAAGATTCCTTAAAGTTGTGGGCCAAAAGAAGGAGAGCAGAGAAGAGAAGGAAGAGGAAGGTGTTATCAGTGGTAAGTTGAGGAGGTATAAGCATAAGGCTGAGTTCCAGGTCACTAATTACCCGGTTTATGGTTTGAAGGAGGAAGGGAGAGAGGATGTTAGACTGGTTTTCCCCAGTAAATCCAATAACCATGTCATGTTTTCTGCTAAACCTTTAGGAAGTCAATGGAAGGTCCACTGGGAAGGCCGAACCTACAGAGCAACCAAGAAACTATACAAGAAAGGGATCAGGAGGCTGCCCTGCCTGGCGTGGGAGATAGAATAATGAAACTCAAAGGATGGACCAAAATAAGGGATGACAAAGAAGTTCAGAGATGGGTCAACAGTGACGGATCAATAACCGTAAGAATCGATACGATTGCACCCGGGAAATACTACCTCACAATCAATAACAAACACTATTTTGAGACTATCCACGATAAAAAATTCACCTAGAAAGAGAATGCTTTAAACAAAGCTTATCAGTGGATGAAGAACCATCCGGGAGACCGATACACTGGCAAAGGTTTCGGGACAAAATATCCGGAGCTCAAATCGAATAACGATATTCCCTACGATATAACGTTTAGGGGGTATAGGTTTAGGTTGTTGGAGGTTTATTCTTCTGAGAAAGCAGCTAGCTGGATTGTCTACAATTACCAGCGGAGAGGTGTAAAAGCCTTAAAAAAGAAATTCGGGGATGGTGCAGGAAGATGGCAGTATGCAGTTTACGTTGAAGCCGAGCCGGGGTTGGTCAGTGAAACTGATTTGAGCGGAAAGAAGAAAGAGCAGACTAGGTTCAACGTAAAGGGGAAAGCACCCAATAAATCCAGGAAAGAGAAGACTGTTTCTATTGAGGCCAGAAATAAGCGAAAGAAGAAGACCAAGCAAGGTGGTTTAGAGTTGATCGGGTTAAGGAGAGCCGATCAGAAGGGTTTGAAGCAGTTTTGAGGTGTTGTTATGAGAGCGAGACTGGTTGTGTTTGTGATGTTATTTGTTGCTTTGATAACGAGTGTTAGTGGTGAGATGGATGCGGATCCGGGGACTATCAAACCTGACAGTCAATTCCATTTCATAGATGTGGCATTTGATGATCTGGAAGAGCAAGTCTATGGTTTTGGACGGTTTTTGAGGGTTGTCGGTGATGAGGCTGTGGCAGAGCAGATAATGAATAATGCAGAAGAGCGGAAGGCAGAACTAAACTACTTGGAAGATAAGGGAAGGATTAATAGTTCGGATTATAATCGGGTTAGGGAGCAATACAGAGAAAAAATTGAGCATTATAAGAATTATACGAGACCTAAACTCAATATCAGCTATTCTATCGATGGATTTGACGTCACAATCACAGTTGAGAACAATTGGACTAAAGAAATTGGTTATGTGACCGGAGGAGCTAAAATGAAGAATCTAGATACAGGTGAAACCAAGAATTATGAGCCACCAACTCCTTATCCACTGAATCTACAACCTGGGGAAACCAAGGTAATATCTGAAACCATACCCAAAGATAAGGAGGGGACCTGGAGAGTTAGTGTGGACATTGATTCTTGGGATGGAAGAAATTTGGTTAAGGAGACATATAACGTGGATGTCGGGTAACCGCCTCCATTATTTTACATTTTCACCTCACTCTCAAGTTTAAATTATCACCAAGGTCCAGTGATTAACATGGAGCAGAAAAACCAGTTAAAAGGTAATGGAAATGAGGATGTTAGCCAGATGTTTGCAGATAAGCAGGAAAGGATTGCCAGGCAAATCGCTTTACAGAGTGCCGTTGAAACTGTTACGGTGAACCCTGCCAGCCAAATAAAGGATCCCAAGATCATTGGGAGTAAGGTGCTGGAGATAGCCGACTTGTATTATAAGTGGATTTGTGATGGAAGACATGAGTATAGGTGAGTTGCTATGCCTAGAAGTTGTGTGCATGTTATAAGAGACGATGATAACTCAATCTTTGCTGGCAGGTTCTCCAAGAGCTGCCTAAAGGTATGGGGTATGTGTGAGTGGTAATAGAGTAGTTGTAGAGTATAATGGCAAGGAGTTTAGGTGTTATGCACCCTCTCATCTGCTTCCTGCTGTCCTCAAGGTGATTACACCTTATCTTGAAAAAGCAATTAGTGATAGCAGGATTGACAATAGGATTGAAGTCACAATTGAGGAACAGGTGTTGAATAAGGTGGGGAATGACAAAGATACGGTCATCAAGATACTAAAAAAGGTCATTGAAAGCGCATCTCTTAAAGAGAGGAGCAAGGCTGAAGGAGATTACATACATAAGACAATATCCTCAAATTTCAAGGACAAGGTAAGGAATGTGGGCGTGCACAAAACCTATGATGGGTGTCAGGAGTTCACGACAATCTACATTGTCCCCAGCAATAGTTGGGGAGAGAGCGATGAGGAAAGAATAAAGAAGGTATTCCCGGAATGCAGAGTAGAGGTTGTAGATGAAATGCCTAAGCCGGAGTTGTAAAAAATTTCTTGAACCATTTACTTTTCAATCAGAGCCCATGAGTCATGGAACTTGTGAATTAAGTTTTATTTTAAGTTTAAGTTTAAGTTTTGAGGCCCAGTAGTTTTGAGACTTCAGAAGTGTTGAGGACTGTGACCTTATCCTGATCTTTTAGTCTTTTATCGTTGCTCCACATGGGACAGAAGAATTTCAGTGCTAGAGCAAGATATGCTACATCATCTGGATCTGGGGAAGCCTCTTCTGCTTCTTCAATTTTATCTTCAAACTCTTCCACAGGGACCAGCCTAATCTCTTTCTCCATAATCTCCAAAAGGTAATTCAGCTCCTCTTCAGATAGCTTTGTTTTCCCAGTAATCTCTTCAAAATGCTCATCAATCTCTACAAAAAGGTATTCAGGTGATATTAGGGCAAGCCTCTTGGACAGCATAGCAGCAAAAAAGACTCTTAGAGTCCAGGAACCCGCTATTAAGCAGGAAATAACAACGTTAGCGTCTATTACGAGATACATGCTCTCTAACTCGGGCTGAAACACCCTTATTAATATCTCTCGCCAGCTCCTCTGCCTCCTCCTCAGTTAGCTGGCTCTTAGAAACAATCCTTTCAAACTCCTCTATCTCTTTCACTTTCCCTTCAAGGGCTTCCTGTACCACAGGAGAGACGTCTACACCCAGGCCATCAATTTTTTTCTTGAGTTCTTCCGGAATTTTAACCGTAATCTTAGCCATTATAACAATTCACCCCTCAATATAGAAATAATTTACCACAAAACCAATCCCACCTATCTCAACAGTCACCTCCCCTAATAAAGGAATTGATTATATGAGAAGATGATTGAAGTTCTAAGGGAATCATTTGAATTAACAACCCCGTATCTGAGCCGGAAGAGAAAATCATACCCTAAAAGCATTCAATTTTTCGTTATTTCAGCTCCTAAGTTCTGAGACCTTAAGATTTATTTAAAAGTTAATCAAATATTGATTATGCCAGTAGATGACTTATATGAGGTTAATAGGAACCTATGTTATTTGCTCTGGGATATGGTTGATGTTTTCCGTCAGCCTGAGCCTCAGTCTCCTAAACTGATTTTCCCTAAGAAGAGAGATGATGAGGTCCGTGTTAGTGAGCAGGAGTCAAGGGTATTGTTTTGCAATCTTCTCAATGACACCAAATACTACTTCTCCATTGAAACACCGACAGTAGAGAGTTATCAGATAGGAGGGGGTGACCCTCTTAGTGCTTTATCTGATTTGAGTCTTTACACTTTTGATGAGGGGTTTGATAAGGTAGCGAATGTGGAGTTCAAGGCCCACAACCCTCAAAAAGCCCACATAAAGAAGGATGTGGAGAAGATATTTAAGGAGGGGGTCACGGGGAACTGGTTTCATACCTTGAAGAGTATTGATAGCAAAACCATCTCATCTATATTCAACAAATTCAGAGAGTCTTTTATTGAGCTCAAGGACGATAAACCCTCCGAGTTATCTGTTCTTTTTTGTTTTTGTGTGTGGGATAAGAGGTGGGCCATCATCAAGCACTTCCACCATAAGGACAGAAAAATGGATTACAAGGATTACGCTAACTCATTCTTTAAGTTAGACTGCAGAGTAGGAACAGGATTCGTGAATATTGAGAATAGCCACGGTTGGGAGGTTATTAGTGATCCGCAACCAGAGTTCCTGGAATTATGCGATGAAGTAGGCTGCATATTTTTCAAAGAGTTCCTTAAACTCGCTGACTCAGACAAACTAATCATTAACTGGAGAACAGTAGGATTCTCACTCGGACTCTACCACAAAAACGAATACATCCCTATTTGCTGGGGTTTCCCGCCTCACTCCAAATTTAAGCAGTCATTAGTCACAAAGGTGGGTGAAGTTGAGAAGAGGGTCGCAGGTGGGGAGGAAATAGCAAAAGAATTCAGAGACAAACTTATTAGTACAGGCTTTATCCCCCACACCAAAGAAATGAAACTCCCGATCGATCAGAATATGAAGGAAGAAGACACTGAAGAGGTAAAGAGAGTTTTTAATGAGTTAGTAGAAACTATTCAAAAAAGAACATCTAAAAAAACCTACTAACTAATTACTTCCCACGGCACTATATCAAAATCAAGTGATATTTTAAATTTTGGAGGTTATTCTGCCTTCTGATATGGTATTAAAGGAGCTGATTATCCATTTTAGCCTAATATTTGGCCATTAAAAACTCTAATTTCTATCCA
>CAZQTT010000109.1:0-6802 GCA_964596255.1 uncultured archaeon | reverse complement strand
GGTAAGTTTAAATAGTATAGCTTAACTCACTGTCCACCAACAGGGGTTCACTTCACATCCAATCCTATCTCTTGCTCTCACAGCAAAGATTTGCAGAAAGTTATCAGTCGCTAACATTAGGAATAATTGAAGCTTATAACAAAGAGACAGAAAAAGTCCTGGACAACCTACACGCTTGAAGAATTAGTAGTATTCCATTAAACCCAAGATCTCACTCCAATTCGCCATAAATAGTCAATGGAAAAGATCACATTCTCACATTCCTCTTCCAGACCATAAAATGCCATTATCGAGTGATCCAACCTCAAAGAACTGTCCAATCCTATTTTGCTCCAGTAAAGTTAGGTCCAAAGCAATCTTGTCTGTTATTATTGCTCTAATTCAGTGCAAATTATCTTCATAGGATGGCAAGCCGCTGGTATTTATGGAATAATTTCGGTCTGCCAGGTATGCACCATATTCCACGATAAAGTGGGTTTCCTCCCCTTGGGCATCGAATTCTGATATAGTCCACAAGTTTTCCACTTTATTCCTATCCGCACTGGCGTTAACAGTGGCATCAAAGGCCATATACTTCTTCCATGTGAAATTAATTTTGACACTGGCATGGGTGTGGCAAGCTACGCAAGCTTCAGTTCCATTTGGCATCTGGTCATCTTCTTCAGCAGCTTCTACAAAAGGATAGTGGGGATCATTTGCGAATGCTTTTGCTTCTGGGGTGTGGCAATAGTCGCAGGGGACTACGGTTGCGGCATGTTTTCCTGCTGACTGGCTAACATCTCCAAAATAGAGTGGCTCTACCTGGTGACACAACACACAAGCTTCCCAAACTGGGTATGTACTCCCGGGAGGATGGTAGTTCGCTGAGCTCTGGAATTCGTCTGCTACGTCTGCGTGGCACTTCTCACACGGCAAAGCTTCTTTATAGTAAAAAGTGTGCATACCTGCAAATGGTGCTAATGTGGAGGGAAGTACCAAAATACCTATGGCTAAGAAAGAAACAGCTACCAGCAATATTCTAGCGATCCTTTTATCCATCTCAACTACCTCTCCAACCAGCTAAGAACACCATTATACATGTCGTACGTTTAGTACAACATGCCATATGGCTTGCATTATAGTTAACTTTATAGGTTAAAAATTTAACTTTCCAGAACTTATATCATATCCACAAATTTTATTTTCCCCCATGAATTTCGGGTAAGAAGTGAAGCACGATGATCTGCAGTACATCGCAGTATAATAATCCAAATCCAATAATAATTTAATAAACAATAAAGGCTGCCAATAAAGTAATTATCCAAAAATAGAAAATAGTAGTGTCTTACTTGCGATCTCTTGAACTACCATGAGGTTTTCTGAGGTTTGGGGCGGGCTTTGTTTACTTTAATCTCTCTCCCATTCATTATCGTCCCATTCAATCCGTCAATAGCAGAGTTAGCTTGTTCATCATCAAACATCTCTACAAATGCAAATCCTTTAGACCTACCTGAGAACCTATCTTTGATAACTTTTACAGAGTAAACTTGACCAAAATTTTCAAAGCCCTGTCTCAACTCATCCTCTTTAACATCATAAGGCAGATTTCCTACATATATATTCATTCTACGTCCTCCTAACTGGTTTTAGAAAAATATACAAACAAATAAGCCTATATATCTCTCTTCAGTTTCGCTGATTTCTCGGTATATATAGTTTGGGCCTTCCATCAGTTGAGAGACCGAGAAGCTCAGACGCTAAAACACCATAGCCCTAAGCTTCCTTATACCTCTGGTAAAACCCTTATGGCTATAGGTTTCATTCCTCATTTTTTGATAGAAAGGCATCATCTCCGATGTGTGAGGATATCCTTCAAGAGGTGATTCAGGTATTTATATAATTTAGCCATCCCAATCATCTACCTTAACGTTTGAGGTTTAGGCTTTGAAAAAAGGATCCTGTTAAATTATATAATCAAATTTTCTTGCGAATAGCTATTAAGACTATACCCAACACCACCAGCGATATTGCCACCCCAGTGGTAGTTTCGCTTAAAAGTTGCTCTCCTAGAATTAAAAGGGATCCTGCAGCCAATATTATCAGTCCCAAAGCCATTAAAGCGTTTTCTTTATTTACTGCTCTATTCAATACGTTATTTAGATTTAGGTTCAGGAACGGGAGCATATCTGAAGTTTTTTTCTTGTCCTGTTCTTCTATTTCTTTGATTCTGTGTTCAATTTGTCTTAATCCTTCTTCTCCTTCTTTTTGACCTTTTTTGTATTCGTGCATGGTTTTACCAGTATATTTAACTACTTTTGGAACTTTGGTGGCTCCAAACAAAAGGGCGATAACCACACCAGTTATTATCAGCTCATTCACACCTGGTAACATCTTATTTACCTCTCGGTGTTGTTATTTATACCAACTGAGATAAATCTTACTGCCGTTCTGTCAAGTTCAAAGTCATAGTTTATTCGAACAGATAAAAGGCCCAAAAATATTTGGTAAAAATTACAACGGGTTGTTGATGGAGTGCTTAACAACGGTTTCAATAAGAAAAATAACGGAAAGTTTAACTAATTTAATAATATATAGTTAATTTAGGAAGGGGTGTGTAAATGGATAAAAGACTCCAACTTGAAATTGACGAGAAGGTTCAACATAAGAAAATCGAGGGTCTTAACTACTCAACTAACGAGTTCAGTGGCCTTCCTCCTTGTTTTAGTTGTTCTATAATTGATTGTGACGCTGTAAGTTGTATCAAACTTGAAATATGGTTCAACAGAACGCGTCAGATGTATTGAACTTCAGATGTATTGAGAAACCAGTTTTTAGGAGGAATTTGGCTTATACTTTATAATACAGCTAAAAAATACTGTTATTCCCCACAGTTAATAAAGCAGAGAGTCTCGATCTCCTGATAGGTTAGGGTGTATAACTGCAGTTGGCCTTGTGATCGGACAAATTATAGAATTCTAGCTACAGTCAGGTTCACCTGATGTTGAGTTATAGCCCTCACCTACGTTTACCTCTCCTCTGGGAGCATGGTGAGAAACCGGATCATACGGATGGAAAACCCTTCATGTCCGGAATCAATCATATCTGTAATGCAGCTTGTGGAGAAGCTATGTATCTTCTAGTGTAACCAAAAGTATGAGATTATTTGAGAAAGTTGGGTTAATATTATGCTCCGGCCGGGATTTGAACCCGGGTCATCGGCTGTCTTCGACACGATAAAACCGTGCCTCGAAAGGCCGGTATGATTGGCCGGACTACACTACCGGAGCATGTTGCTGAGTCGAGTTAAAGGGTGCTGACTTATAAATTTACTTATAATCTGCCCTGTTGATAACCGGTGTGAGTTGTTAATAATTCTTTCCCTCCGGGTGTTTGGTCTTTTGACCACAGCTTTTGAGTTCCATTGCAATGAAGTATTTGATTTCATTCCTCTAGGTCCAAAACGTAAATGGATTTGGTGAGTCTATTCCAGGTTTTCGCTCATATTTTTCCACATGTAGCTGAAGGGAGGGCCAAGCGAGTAATAAATAGATGTACAGGTATCCATTTTCTCCCTGAATTCTTCCTTAAGAGGTTCAGCATCCCCTCCTCTCGATTCTGCTTCTTCTATATTTTCCTTCAGTTTTTGGAGGTAGGAAGAACTGTTAGCTATTTTAGCCACGATGTCATCAAAAATCTCCTTTCCTTCTCTCTCATCAGCATACTCCACCGGAGAGTAGCGGGCAAGAGTGTTAATAAATGATATCAGGGCTTCTTCACCTGCAGACATCATCTTGAGAGCTTCAACACCCGTAGTTTCCCATAACTTCTCATTATTCAGAGCTAAATGCGCAGAATATATCCCAGCCAAGTACATCCTGAGTTCTGAATTGAGAGCGCTGTCTGTAATGCTGTATACCTTTCTCCTCCCCTCTATTTTTACTTTCACAAATTTTGAGTTCAACAGGTCCTTTAGGTGGTTGGATAGAGTTGGTTCTGATAATTTGGTCTCATCCTTTAACCCTGTAAAATCCATGGGCTGCCTGAATAGGGCGATAAGTATATTCTTTCTATTGTTGGCATACTCATTTTTCTGATACACTTAAATGAGTTCACTTAAGTTGTTATATAAAACTTTTCCCTCAACTACTTTTGTGTCTTAAGCTTATCTATGATTTTAAGTTGTAATCATTTATTAGGTTATGGAGTTACCACAGGGGGAGAACCTCGTCCAGCCTCTTCTGTCTCTTTATTTTTTCTATCTCAAAATAGTCGGCAGCGGCAATGGCCACTTCGTCTCTGTGCTCTTTAAGAGTATAAACCCCCATCTTCCATCCTTCGCCGTGACTGCTCTTGAGAGCGTTTACAAGAGGAGATATATCTTCCAGTTTTGTAATCTCTCCATCCATATCCACCAGAGCACCCAGCTCTCTGGTTTCTACCAGAGGTGGTATATCCACAATTACATAATCCGGGTCAATATTGGAGATTTCGGCAATTTCTTCTTCCGCGTGGCGGGGATCGACTTTGGTAACATCAACACCTATCCGGGGTAAATTGACATAAATTGCTCTCTTCATTAACTTCCTGGAGTCTATGCGAGACATCATCTCACCCGAATAACCCTCTTTGTTCCTCAAAAAGGAGGTAACCTCATAATCATCCATTCTGAAAAGTTTCTCTGGTTCGATCAACCCTTCAGAGAGAGATTTTTCCAGTGCCTTCTCATACATCTTCTCCGCGATTCTGCACACGTGATGAAAGTAAACAGTAGGGTACATCATGAATCTGGAGATCAACAGAGACTCTGCAGCCCTCAAACCACCAGAATCAATTATCATTCTCCGGTCCTCAAAATAGATTTTGTTGATCAACCTCATCAAATCAAAAACTCCGTAAGCCACACCGGTATAGTAAGAGTCCCTCACCAGGTAATCCATCCTATCTGCATCAATATCACCACTCACTATGTCTATTGAGTTCCCCTTGATGAACTGGAATATTTCTCCTACTCTCAACCCTTTATCCAGTAGAATATCCTTTATTTCCGTGTTCTTGACCAGATCTTCATGTTCTAACCCGAGGTACTTATTAACCAGCCTTTCGCTGGAGTGGGAAAAAGGAGGGTGTCCCATATCATGTATAAGAGCAGCAGCAACGATTTCGTTCTTGATTTTCTCACTGATGTTCATTTTTTGGGTTAAAAGTTTAGCGATATGCATGGTACCTATGCTGTGCTCAAATCTCGTATGGTTGGCTCCGGGGTATACCAGATTCCCAAAACCTATTTGTTTTATTCTTCGCAATCGCTGGAAACAAGGAGTATCTATAATATCAATGATCCAATCTTCAGTAATGATATTACCATGAATAGGGTCCTGGATGATTTTTTCTCCCATGAATGGAGGAATCAATCAGGTGAAATATCTTTTTTCCGATTCATAATAGCTATGATGATACCTGCAAAAGATTTATATAACATGAACTAAAGATATTTTAAAGTTTCGATATAGTTAATGAACTGGTAAGTGGTAAGGCAGCAGCACCCCCTCATATGGATATGGTTTAGACATATGTATGATTAAGCTAACCACAACTAAAATTTAACTGTTTGGAGTATTATCATGAAAGACCTGCGGAAGATTGGTAGTGTATCTCATGTTTCACGTTCCGGTTTCATTGTCGCCCCCTTAAAACCGAATAATTTGCCCCAGATTGGCTCTAAAGTAGTCAACAACAGGGCTAAGAAGGTTGGAAACGTTCAAGATGTAATTGGGCCAACAAGGTCTCCTTTTGCACTCATAAGGCCGGAAAAAGAAGCGTTAAAAGCTTCAAGAAAGAATTCTGGAGCTGTTAGTCTTACTGAAGAAGAATTATTTGTGGTGATTCCTCATGCCGGAGATAGAAAAAGTAAGGGAAAAGGAAAAAGAAGTAGAGAGAAAAGAAACTGAGAAGGAAGTAGAGAAGGAGGAGACACTGGAGGCTTGCCCTGAGTGTGGCAGCCCCAGGCTCATCAGGGACTACCGAAGAGGTGAGTTCATCTGCCAGGATTGTGGTCTCGTTCTGGAAGACACCTATATTGACGAAGGACCCGAGTGGAGAGCTTTCGATAGCGAGCAGAAAGATAAGAGGAGTAGAGTTGGTGCTCCCGTAACCTATACCATTCACGATAAAGGCCTTTCAACCATAATCGATTGGGGCAACAAAGACTTTTACGGTAAAGCCATCTCTGTCAGGAACAAAGCCCAGTTGTTCAGGCTGAGAAAGTGGCAGAGAAGAATAAGGATCAGTAACGCTACGGAAAGGAACCTGGCTTTTGCTTTAAGCGAACTGGACAGAATGTCCTCAGCTCTTGGACTGCCCAAGAGCGTTAGAGAGACTGCCGCAGTGGTATACAGAAAAGCTGTGGACAAGAACCTCATAAGAGGTAGGAGTATCGAGGGTGTGGTCGCAGCCGCCCTCTATGCAGCATGTAGGCAGGCAGGAGTTCCCAGAACGCTGGATGAGATAGCCATTTACTCCAGGGTTGATAGGAAAGAGATTGGAAGGACTTATAGGTTTATTGCCAGAGAATTGAGCCTCAAATTGATGCCTACCAGCCCAGCAGACTACGTACCCAGGTTCTGCGCTGCTCTTGGTCTCAGCGGTGAGGTCCAGAAGAAGGCTGTGGAGATCATAAAGAAGGCAGAAGAAATGGAGGTCACAAGTGGAAGAGGCCCCACTGGTGTTGCAGCAGCCGCCATCTATATAGCCTCAATTCTGGGTGGAGAGAGAAGGACCCAGAGAGAAGTGGCAGAAGTAGCGGGCGTTACAGAAGTTACCATAA
>CAZQTT010000108.1:0-6806 GCA_964596255.1 uncultured archaeon | reverse complement strand
AAAATACGTTCCATGGGGCGTTAAATCAGTGCTTGTTCCAAGCCCCGCACTTATGTCAGCAATGAAAGTCCAATCACTTCCAGACAGGGAAAAAGGTCACAAGAAAGTCAAGGATGTTGCCGATCTTCACGCACTCCTCTGGTATGTCAAGCCCTACACGGAAATTAAGGAAGAGGTACTCAGGCTGGTCGCAGAAGATGACATTAAGAGGCTAAAAGGCATCGACAGGAGATTTTTCGAAGAGGCAGCAACCCTCCTGCAGGTAGAACCCGAATTGATACGGGACACAATCACCCGCCTACTGGCTTAGGCACTATTAAAAACTACCAATAAATCTTATTTCTCCCAACCCTGTAAAAATAGACCCGTGAAACAGTTGCAACCTCCAGATAGCCGCTGTCCATCAGCTTCTTAACAGCAGTATGCAGGGCTTTCCTGTCGTAGCCGGTCATCAGCCTCAGCACCTCGGATGAAAGAGTCCTGCTCTCAAACCTCCGGAAAATCTCCAGAACCTTGTTTTCACGACTGCTTAGTCCGTTTTGGTTATGAACTATCCTTGTCATCACCTACACCTTCCTTCTTCGCCCGCTCGTCAGCCCACATCTCAATCTCTTTGAGCACTTCCTTTTTCGTGAGCCCGACAAGCCTCCCTTCAGCTTCCATATCCTTAAATACTCAGGGAGGTGATTATGGCTTTTGATAGCGGGGAAGGTTCCGCAAGAACCGGAACAGCACACCAAGGAAAAGAACCTATCTCGGCTAAACAGGTTATAAAAAAGTGCTCCGGGTATTTAGGTGGCTTATTTTCAACCATATCATGGAGGTGACCCATGTCGGAAGAAGAATACGTGACTCCTGAGAATCTGGACAGGCTGAAGGACCTGATGAAGAGGGTAGGTGAGAGCGACAGCAGAATCCAGTGGGCCCTCACCGCTTTCTCCATAGACTCAGAGACATACAGCGACCTCATGGAGCTCTACACAATCAAGGCCTCGCAGGTGGCAACAAAAGACAAGTTCTACCCATATGAAGAACTAAATGGCGAAATCTGTATAGGCCAGGATCTGGACGGCAGGCCGGTCGGCCTAACAAAGGAGCAATTAAACGAACACCTTTTAGCGGTATCAATGACAGGCAGGGGCAAGACTACCTTCTTCTACAACCTGATAGACGAATTGAACTCTCAAGACATCCCCTTCTGGGTCTTCGACTTCAAAAACGACTACCGTCACTTAACAAAGGACTACGATGACATCCTGGTCATCAACTGGAGGGACATCAAGTTCAACCCCCTGGAGCCCCCACCGAGGGTTTCAGCCAGCAAGTGGGGTGAAGTGATCTCAGACGTATACACCCACTCGACAGACTTGCTCATAGGTTCTCAGAGCTACTTCATGGGAAAGCTTTCCGAGCTATACAGCCTTTTCGAGGTTGAAAAGTTCGGCAGATATCCATCCCTCTACGAGCTGAGGGAGCTGATAGAAAGCGAAAAAGTCAGCCCGGCATCGCCCTGGTATAGATACAAGGAGAGGAACCTTGGCAGGCTCAACATAATGACCGGCTTCTCGGGGAGCATATTCGACTGAAGCTCAGGCCTCCCTTTAGATGAACTTCTGGATAGAAAAAATGTCTTCGAGCTCAAGGAGCCAAATCAGTATGTCACCAGCTTCTTCGTTGAGACTGTTCTAACGTGGCTGTTCTACTACAGGGATGCGATGGGCCACAGGCAGGAGATGAAGCACGCCATCCTCTTCGACGAAGCCAAACGTGTTTTTGACGTCAACAGGGAAAGACAGCCGGAGTCAGGATGGCCGCCGATAGATGACTTAGTAGGGAAGGTCAGAGAGTTCGGGGAAGCTGTAATAGTTGCAGACCACGAGCCATCGAAGCTAACTGATTCCCTGAAGCAAATACGAACGTCAAGATATGGATGAGTTAGGGAAGCGGTAAAGATATAGAAGAGATGGCGAGGATTTTCGGGCTGGCGACGACGAGGCAGACTACACACGGACCCTGGAGAAGGGAAACGCACTTTTAAAGATAGCGGACAGGGACCCGGTCCCGATAGTTTTCCCAGACTACCCGTTAGAAAAGGACATAACGGAAGAAGACATAAGAGAAAGCATGCAAACGGAACTTCGACAGCTGGGCTGGAGGGAGAGGTATCGGCCGGAAGAGTTCTTGGTTTACATCGGCAAAGGCGAAGAAGAGAAGCCGACCATATCCCAGCCGGCAAAACAGCTCCTAATCAGCATAAGGAACAGCCCCCTCATGGTCATATCCGAGAGATACAAGCTCCTGGGCTTCGGCTCAAAGAAGGGCAACAGCGCAAAGGACGAGCTGGTCCAGGAAGGTTTCGTGAAAGAAGTGGAAATCAGGGCAGGCAAGAGGGGCAGGAACCCCAAGCTCCTGGAAATCACGAAGGATGGGAGACAACTTTTGGAGGGTGTGGGCTACAGGGTCATGACGTCATCCTTGTTGTAGGCTTTCAGTTGCTCCCAGTCCGGCTCCTCTCCGTCCAGCACGTAGCGTGTGTATTTTTCACCGACGTCAAAACCGCTCAATCCCTCTGTCGCATACTCATAACCTGATACGCGCCGGACCATCTCCTCCAGCCTGTAGCCTGAGAAATCTCCCAAAACGCACATCTGGAGGGTGATACCGAGGTCGTGCGACCTCTACAGCATCTCGGCCCCTTTCAGGAGGTTGTGCCTCTCCATCGCATTTTTTATACAGTTTTTATCGAAGTTGTTTCTCCGTAGTAAACTATCATAGAGTCTTTACCCTGCAGGTATCTTGCGAAGGACTTCAGCAGGCTCTCCTCGTCATCTTTCTCGAAGAACTGTTTAAACTCGCCGTCCTTGTAGCTGTATAACCCTATCAGCCATATTTTTTCTTGTTTAAGGTCCGTTTCAACATCGAACAAGACAACCTCGTCATTTTTCAGAAATTCGAGTTCTCCTTGTTGCAGAGCGGCACTTCCCGTTCAGTATGGCATCTGCCTGCTTTATCCACATGTCTGCGTGCCAGTGGGAGGAGCCGGGCAGGCTGACCAGTTTGTTGCGGTTCCCCTCGTTCACCTAACTCAGCTCGGTAATCCCGGACTTCCGGAAGCTCTTCAGCCTTTTTTGGGCCGACCTGGTTCAGCTTGAGCAGTAGACTGTCTGTCTCCATCTTGGTGGAGTAAAACTCATAGGACAGCCCTTCCTCGTTCAAATCAATTACCACGTACTTCCCTTCAGCCTTCCCTCGTAGTTCACCGGCCTGAACATTACCGACAGTAGAATCGCATCCTATAAAAACCCATATGGGATTTAAACAGGTCACAGAGCGCCCGGGCCGGGATTTGAACCCGAGTCGCGGGCTGACTGCGATGCTGCATTAGCACCTCGACAGGCCCGCATGATGGCCGGACTACACTACCCGGGCATATGATAACTGAGCATTAATTACCCCAGCGGACATAATTTAAATCTTACGATGGTTTATGTTTTCTTCCCTATCTTTTAACTTTCGTCAACACTAAGTTTTTAAACCAAAGGTTGACGGAAAACCATGGATCCGGCTTTATCTCTCATTGTATCAATACTTCTTATTCTTCTGCTCATCAGATTAAATATTAACATAAGTATATCCGTTTTGGGTGGAGCAGCCCTGTTGGGTATTCTCACCATTGGTCAAGGAGTATTCTTTCAGATGATTGAAACCTCCAGTTCACTCGATACTCTCAGCCTGGTTGCTAAGGTTCTGGCAGCCTTTACCTTGGGCTATTCAATGGAATATTTCAATCTGCTGGAGGATCTGACGGCTGCTGCTTCAAGGATGGCGGGTAAGATGAGCATCCCAATCCTTCCCTCAGTAGTGGGTTTCTTGCCCATGCCGGGGGGAGCTCTTCTGTCGGCTGTGATGCTCAAGAAGCCTGTAAGCCTTTACAATATCCCTGGTGACGTGGCTACCTACATTAATTACTGGTTCAGGCATTTCTGGATACCTATCTGGCCCCTCTATCCCAGCTTCATCATAGCTGCTGCCGTGGTGGAGGCCGAATATACTCAATTCATCCTCTCCACCTACCCCATAACTCTGGGAGCCATTGCTGGTGGTATCATGTTCACCAGAATAGGCAAAATGGGCAACCCAACCATGAACAACCAGGACCTTAAGATCGTTATCAAATCAATATACCCCATTCTCTTGGTAGCTTTTCTCACCTTGATATTCAAAATAGACCTCCTCTACACCATTTTACTATCTCTGGCTATCCTCTACATCCAGAATAGAGCATCTCCCGGAGACATAGCCAACATACTCCGCAAGACCATCGATTACAAGATAGTCATCCTCATATTCGCCGTCATGATCTACACGGACCTCATAAAGACCACCGGAGCAGCAGAAGTATTCTTTGCCCACCTTCAGACCTATAATTTCCCGCCTTTCATCGCAGCGTTCCTCCTATCCTTCATAGTTGGTTTTGCCACCGGAATCGAGCTCAGCTACGCCTCAGTAGCTATGCCCATGCTGACCATGTTCACCGGCACGGCAGCAGGTCTTATACCCCAAAATCTGATGCTGGTATTTGGGGCGGGGTTCCTGGGGGTCATGATGTCACCCCTCCATCTATGTCTTGTCCTTACAGCCGACTACTTTAACGTAAACCTTGAGAATCCTTACAGGTATCTGGCACCGGTATTTGCAACCTGTTTCTTGTTCATAGTGGCGTTTTTCATTTTCTACAACCTCTAAATGAGGATTCAACGTGGAAAAAGTAATATTACCCGTTCACTGACCAAAAATAGATGTTCTCCATCCAGTACGGGATCTATCTGTTCATAATTGCCACAACACTGGCCATTCTGGAAATCCAGATTGAAGGTAAAGAGGGATGGGCAAAGAACCTTCCTTGCTGGAGACCTGACCCTCAATCACTGGCCTTTAAGATCTACAGAGTGTTCATGGAGGGAAAGGAGCTTACCGGGTATCACCTGGCAATATTCGCTCTTGTTCTGGTTATAGTCCACTTCCCGTTCGCAGCAGGTGTGGAGTGGAGCTTGACGGGAGAGATAGAGGCATTATCATCTTATCTTCTGCTGGGAGTCTTTTGGGATTATCTGTGGTTCGTGTGGAACCCCTATTACGGAGTAAAGAAGTTCAACCCCCAGAGTATTGAATGGCACCAGAAATGGGTAGGACCCCTACCAAGAGGTTATATTGTGGGTATAGGACTATCTTTGGGTCTGACTGTTTTAGCTGTGCCCTTCACTGGTGATTTGCTGGTAATTAACTGGTTGAAGGTATTCACCATCCTTCTGGCCCTGACGATAGCCAGCAGCTTTATCTCCACAATAATGGGTGCAGACAATTCAAGTTGAAGAACCACTGGATGATATCAACCCATTTCGAAGCTCAGGAACTAAATTTCTATCGTTCAGTCCAAAATCAGTATATACGCAGTGGTTTAATTTTTATTACGAATAAATGGTTTCTTTCTCTGTTTTCACTTTAATTTTCGCTATATTTAACTACACGGAAAACTGTATTATTTCTATAAAATCGAGGAGTGTGTTATTATGGATGTAAGACAAAAAGTAATTGACAATTTTAAGATGGAATGTGAAGCAGAAAAGAAGAAAGTAGAGAAGCAAATGCAGGATTTGGCCAAGAAATTGGATGTTGAAGAAGATGAAGTTTCTAAAACCGTTCAAGAATTGGTAGATGACGGTTATCTGGAGTACACCAAAATAAAGACCGTATGCCCTGTGGTCAATCCCAAGACAAGAGAGATGTGGGGAGCAGAAGCCGAATACTGGGGCTAAACTGCGCAGAATGGGGTAAAAAAACCCTTATTTTATTTTATATCGCTGCTCACCAGTCCACCTTACTGGGAAGATTAATTATTTGACTTTGACTAGAGTTACGAGCTGAATTCTAAAACTTTTTCTGAGACGATCTTCAGGAAACTAACCAAATCTGATCAACAACAGTTTTGATAACATATAATATGAGGAAAAACGAATCTTATTCAATAAAAAGGTGTTAGAATTGTTGGTTGGTTACCCTGCTTCCAGTAGCTCTACACCGTCGTCGGTTAGCTTCAGCTGGTCGCCTTCTTCGATGGCGAAACCCTCTTTTATTAACCAGTCGAGATTGAATTTTAGCTGGAAGTCGCTCAGATCTAATTCGTTCTTTAGCTCTTCCCTGGTCTTTCCAAAAACTCCTATCGAAGCAACTATTTTCCTCCTAAGGGGGCTCATTGAAGCTTTAAAAAGCTTCTCGTGGTGTTCTTTATCCCTAACCTTTTCTTCAGCCATTGGATAGACCTTCCCTACAAGTTAGATAACTCTTTCGAATGTTATCATACATGGGTTAAGGGCTACTGATCTGGTTTGCCAGCACTCCATCGAGCTCTTTTATGAACTCTGATTCTGTGCCTTGGGGTATAGTGGCTCCCGCTGCTATAGAATGTCCGCCTCCCACTCCACCTACTTTCTCTGAGGCAGTCTTAAGAGCATTTGCCAGATGGATTCCTCTCCTCAGCAACTTCTGTGTAGCTCTGGCAGATACTTTAATCCCTTCATCTTTGTTGGCGAAGGCGATAATGGGCTTATTCAGGTTTGCTTTGGAAAAACACATTCCAGCCACAATGCCCACGATGGTGTCCAGGATCTTATCTTCAGCATGGAAGTACTGGACGTTCTCCAGCTCCACTATCCCTATCTCGTCAACAAGCCTTATACCATCGGAGAGATTTCTCCTGTGGTTGAGGAGGAGTTCTCTGGCTTTACTTAAAGCCTTACCTCTATCAC
>CAZQTT010000107.1:0-7043 GCA_964596255.1 uncultured archaeon | reverse complement strand
CCAGTTTGGTGCTCACATCCATTATGGGTTTGGTTAAGACCGAGCCGGGAGCCGGATACTCCTTCAGACCCAGTTGCTGGGGAGTTATCTCTCCTCTATCCATCCTCTTGAAAACGCTGGAGCCCGGAGGCAGAACATTTCTGTATATTACCTCCAGAGGTATGAGGAAATTACCCCTTTCCTGTTTAAAAATGCTGTAATCATATCCATTGCCCTTAGAGGGGTCTAAAATCCTGACCAGCCTGGTCTGCATTACATTAGAATGTTTTTCTACTTCACCTATTTTCTTTGTGCGATTACCCTCCACAACGCCCATATAATGGTTTTTTATTCCCTGCTCTTCCATCTTCTCAAAGAAGTATGCGGACATCAGACAGAGAGATGCGCCCTTACCTTCAATAAGGTCTGGCATCTCCCCATAGTCAAAAACAGAATAGCGATCAGAGAAAACAAACGTACCCTTTCCTAACTTTTCTCCTTCAGGTTTTTCCTGGATTGTAACATCTTTTACACTTCCCACATACGGGGGTTTAAGAATAGAATTAATAATCTTTTCTCTACATAGGATGGATTGGGAAAATAACACATTCAACGATGCCCTTTAAACTCATTTTGACTTAGGTGAGAGCTAAATGTGATCAAAAATGTTAGCTCAAGATAGAATATAGGTATAGTTTCCTGTCGATTAATGGCGAAACGGCAAAAATTATGAGTGTATTGGAGATCTATTAGAATGTATCCTGGAGATTTATTACCTATTAGCCTATTAGCCTATTAGGATACCTCCATAATTGGCGGATCCGGATTTGAATTATCAAAATTTAGGTTAGTTTGATAATAAATTACAAAAGAATGAGGCTCCCAATCTGGTTCTACTTCCATATGGGAAAAAGGTTATCTACTGGAAAGTCCCATATAATTTTGCCAGGGTGGGGTGTTCTTAACTTACTTCTAACTGTAGTCTCCAATAGAGTTGAATTAAATAAGACCTGCCCTGGCACCTAAAATTTTCTTTAATACCGGATTGACGTGAGATTTTCCTAACTGAGTTCACTCGCCAAATTAAAGAAGTAATAATTGACGTAGTGGCATAATTTGGTCTTTAAAGAAGTTCAATATGTTAAAAGAGATAAACACAATATCTCAGAGACCATAGCTGGAGTTTTAAGTTCATAATTTATCATTTTTAAATTGCGAAAACTTTTAAATTCTGATAATATTTTCTAAGACTTAAGGAGGGATCAAGTTGGCCGTGATATGGTTAAGCGATTTAAGTAAAAATGACACACCTATTGCCGGAGGTAAGGGTGCAAACCTCGGTGAACTGCTCAGAAACGAGATACCCGTACCCAATGGGTTTGTGGTAGATAGCAGGACTTTTATGGAGTTTATTGAAAAAACAGGAATTAAAGATGATATAAAGAAGATTCTGGATGAGGTTGATACTGAAAATACAGATGACCTTAATTACGCTTCCCAGAAGATAAGAGAGGAAGTTGAGTCAAAAGAGATGCTCCCTGCACTCAAAGAAGAGATTAAGAATGCTTATAATCAATTGTGTGAGGAAGAAGGAGAGCAGGTCTATGTGGCGATAAGGAGCTCGGCAACGGCAGAAGATCTGCCAGAAGCCAGCTTTGCCGGACAGCAGGAGACTTTTCTCAACGTTCATGGTCCGGATGATGTAGTAGAGAATGTCAGGAAGTGCTGGAGCAGCCTCTATACCCCCAGGGCAATTTACTATAGAGTGAGGCACAACTTCACCCACGAGGATGTCAGTATAGCAGTTGTGGTTCAGAAAATGATCAACAGTGAGAAGAGCGGAGTAATGTTCACCTCGCACCCCGTGACAGGAGAGAAGATATGTATCGTGGAAGCTGTTTTCGGTTTGGGTGAAGCTATAGTTAGTGGTAGCGTAACTCCCGACTCCTACACCTATGACAGGAACAAGAAGGAGATGGTGGAGTCCAAAGTGGCCAAAAAGAACTTCATGCTCGTCAGGCAGGACGGAAAGACAGTAGAGATTAAGCTGGATGATAAAAAGGCCAATGAAAGAGTTCTATCCGATGAGGAGTTGAGAGAAGTTTTTGCCCTGGGCGATGTTATCGAGGAGCACTATGGATGGCCTCAAGATGTTGAATGGGCCATTGAGAACGGAAAAGTGTACATTACTCAATCAAGACCGGTCACAACCATCAAAGAAGGAGCAGAAGAAAGTGAAGAAGGAGAACTCGAAGAGGGAGAAGTGCTCATCAAAGGACTGGGAGCCGCTCCAGGAGTTGGAGTTGGCAATGTAAAGATTGTTATGGAAGAGAAAGAAGTGGGGAAGGTCAAGGAAGGAGATATTCTTGTGACGACGATGACCTCTCCAGATATGGTCCCTGCCATGCAAAGAGCATCAGCTATAGTAACAGATGAAGGTGGAATGACCTGCCATGCAGCCATAGTTTCCAGAGAGCTGGGTGTTCCGGCCATTGTGGGTACAAGCAAGGGAAGTAAAGTTCTGGAAGATGGTGCTACGGTAACTGTTGACGGAGACAGAGGAGTGGTTTACTCCGGCAAGGTAAAGAAAGAGGAGAAAAAGGAAGAAGCAGTTACCACTGCCGCAGCTCCTATAATCACCGCCACGGAAGTAAAAGTAAACCTATCAATACCTGACGCCGCAGAGAAAGCCGCTGCTACAGGAGCAGATGGCGTAGGCCTATTCAGAATAGAGCATATGGTCTTGGGCCTTAACAAACACCCCATGAAGTTCATTAGGGATGGGGAAATGGAGGAATACATTGACCTGCTGGCCAGAGAGACCAAGAAAGTCGCCAAAGCATTCTACCCCAAGCCAATATGGGTTAGAAGTCTGGACGCCCCCACTGACGAGTTCAGAGGTATGGTGGGTGGAGAAGACGAGCCGATCGAAGCGAACCCCATGATGGGGTTCAGAGGAATAAGAAGAGATCTAAAAGAAGAAGAGCATTTCAGAACCGAGCTGAGGGCCATGAAGAGGCTTGCCGATGAGGGTTTCACCAATATTGGAATAATGCTTCCCCTGGTGGGTCATCCAAGTGAAGTGAGGAGAGCCAAGCAGATACTCCATGAAGAAGGTCTGGATACGGAGACCATTGACTTTGGAGTTATGGTGGAGACTCCTGCCGCAGCTCTGGTAATTGAAGAGATAATAGAAGAAGGGATTACCTTTGTTTCCTTCGGTACCAACGATTTGACCCAATACACCCTGGCGGTGGATAGGAATAATGAGAACGTCGCCTACCTTTATGCGGAGACTCACCCGGCTGTAATGAGGCTGATAGAGAGAGTGATTCTCGTTTGCAGGGAGAAGGGAGTTCAAACATCGATTTGTGGACAGGCAGGAAGCTATCCCAAGGTTGTAGATAAACTGGTGAGACTGGGAATCGACAGTGTATCCGCGAACTCTGATGCGGTCAAGACCATAAGAGAGACTGTAGCCCAGGTAGAGAAGAGAATTATGCTCGACGAGAGCAGAAAGAAGGATTAGATTAGAGGTGTAGAGATAATCCTGGAAAAAATAGACTTTGATTATGTCTTCAACCAGCTTGAGGGTTGCTCTCCAAATAAGGTAGGTGTACAGTTACCAGATGGTCTGAAATTCAGGTGTAAAGAGATAATCGATAGGATTGAGGATAAAGGCTACGAAGCCATATTATCCGGCTCGGGGAGCTACGGAGCGTGCGATATCGATACAAATCTGCTGGACACGTCAGATGTGCTGCTCCACTTCGGCCACACTCAAATCCTCAAGATGGATAGAGTTATCTATATTCCCTATTTTATTGATTACGAAGTTAATACTGAAGACATCGATATTCCGGACAAGCGTATTGCCCTTATAGCCACAGCCCAGTACGCCCACAAACTTCAGGACGTAAAAGAGGTGCTGGAGAGTGCAGGTTATAGGGTTGAGGTGGGGGAAGGCACCCGGGTTACCATGCCAGGACAGGTTCTGGGGTGCAACTACTCCGTTTTGAGGGGGAGTAACACTGAGGCGGTCCTGTTCATCGGTGACGGGCTTTTTCATCCTTTAGGTGCTGCTGTTTATACTGGAAAGAGGGTCTACCGCTACAGCCCACTCAGTAGGGAATTTGAAAACATAGATACCGCGGATTTCTTGAGAAAGAGAATGACCCTCATGGCCAAAGCCATGTATAGTGAGCACAGAGGAGCTATTATAGTAAGCAGCAAACCGGGGCAGAAAAGAATTAATCTGGCAGATCTATTGAAAAGAGAGGCATTGGATAAGGGGAAAAAAGTGGATATTGTTATGTTCGAGGAGCTGGCTCCCTCCAAGTTAGCCAGTTTTCCCTACGGCTACTATGTCAACACCGCCTGTCCAAGGATAAGTTATGACGATGCCGAGTTCTACTCCGTTCCTATATTAACTCCCCAAGAATTCGAAGCCCTACTGGGTTTGCGGGAATGGGACGAGTACCTGATGGATGAAATTGAGTGATAAGGCAGAATTTATGACGAGAGACTGGCTAACCTGCCCAGTGGCTTGATCTGCGGGAACAGAAGATTTCATTCTTTTGTGTTCAACGATCCTATCTTCAGCGAAGAGGTTGGATGCATAGAGGAGAAATATGACCAGAGTTTCATATTTCAGTTTTGCGAGGTGCTTCCCTTGGTGCTGAGGTGAAATGCAATAAATTAAAGAAAAAAACAAATTCATGTTGATCAACTACCACTATGAAAATTGACCGCTACTTCATAAGAGGGCTTATTGATGGGTCTCTCTCCACCCTGGGAGTGGTAATCGGGGCCTCAGGAGCTGCTCCTGTAATCGTGGTAACTGCAGGCCTTGGTGGAGGTGTGGCAAATAGCCTATCAAACCTTTTTGGAGCTTTTACGGCCGAAAGTGCTGAAGTAGAACACGAACTTTCTGACCTGGAGAAATCAATGCTTTCCGATGGGCATTTAAGAGATACCTCACTCCACTACGGAATGAGAAAACGTGTCTTGTTCAGCGGGGTTTCCGACGGGTTAGCTTCTTTTACAGGAGCAATAATACCCGTGATTCCTTTCTTCTTTGTCCTCGTTCTGGGATTCACCAACCAGGTTGCTTTATTGATATCCATTTCTATCACGGTCATATTGCTTTTCTTCCTGGGCGTCCACCTGGGCATGGTATCTAGAAGAAATATAGCCCTTTCCGGACTAAAGATGGCGTTGATAGGCATAATAACTGCTGTGGTCTGTGCCTTAATCGAATGGGGCTTCAGGGCAAATCTGGGGTAAACCCGGGCTAATAATTTCATAGAAACTTCATAGAAACAACAGGAAAGTGGTGACGTAAAAATAGGCTAAAGCACTGAACAGTCCTGCAACCAAAACATAACGTTTTAAAGTCATTTTCTCCATTAACTACCCCTCCAACCTATTTTGTATTAGTCACTTAATAACGTTAATAAATATATAGCTTTCCTTATGAAGAATTAGATGTAAACTAAATGATTAAATGTGAGAGATTTCTATGGTTATAGTAATAATGGTGTTATTATATAAATGTTTCTCTTCTGTTCCCCAATTCTTTCCTAACACTCCCCAAATCTAAATAATTGAGTTCAATTCAAAAAATTTTAACTTATGTATCAGATTTCGTTTTCAATTTTATCCATTATTGAACGGAAAGGCTTAAATTTATTCCAATCTGAATAAAGCACATGAAATTTTTCGTAATAGGATTCGGTCAGGCAGGCGGGAAGATCCTTGATTTACTAATAGAAAATGAGAAGATTAGGGGTACTGATTCAGGATTAAAGTCACTAGCGATCAATACCGCCCGAACGGACCTAATGGGCTTGAAACATGTTCCCATGGACAACCGCATTCTCATTGGACAAACACATGTTAAGGGCCACGGAGTAGGGACCGACAATAAAATGGGGACAAAAGTAACCCAGGAAGAGATCGAGACTCTCCTCAACATTATTGATAATAAAGGTACCCATGAAATTGACGCTTTCCTATTAATCGCTGGATTGGGAGGCGGTACAGGAAGTGGAGGAACACCGGTACTAGCCAAATACCTCTCAGAGATGTATTCTGAACCAGTATATACCCTGGGGATCCTTCCGGCTTCTGAAGAGGGCAAGTTGTACTCTTTCAATGCGGCAAGAAGTATTGTTTCCCTCACTAAGTATGTAGATAACCTTATTCTGCTGGATAACGGCACATGGAAATTCGAGGGATTCAGCCTGCATGAATCTTTCCATAAAATAAATGAAGAGGTCGTTAAAAGGCTCACCGTCTTGACCAAAGCTGGAGAGCCTGGAGAAGGAGATTCTGTAGGAGAAATGATTGTAGACAGTTCTGAAGTCATAAATACCCTTAAAGGTGGCGGCATTAGTGCCATTGGATATGCTACAACCCTCGCAGAAGCAGAGAAGAAACCCATGGACCGTTTCTTCTCCTCCTTCAAGAAGGCCAAGAAACAAGAGGAAAAGCCCGTTATGGACAGCGACAGGTCAATGAAAATCTCTTCCTTAGTAAGGAGAGCAACTCTTGGCAGGTTAACAGTTCCTTGCAGTGTAAAGAGTTCCGAAAGAGCCCTCATACTTGTTGCAGGTCCTCCTGAGCACCTGGACAGGAAAGGACTGGAGAAAGCAAAATTGTGGTTAGAAGAACAGATTTCAGGTGTTGAAGTGAGGGCAGGAGACTACCCAACCAGAAGAACTAAATATGTTGCATCTCTGGTTATCCTTGCCAACCTTACAGAAATACCGAGGGTGAAGGAGTTGCAGAGATTGGCTGCGGATGCCAAAGAAGGAGTAGAAAACCTGGAACGCATGAAAATGGAGAAAACTTTTTCACTATTTGATGAAGATATCGAACCACTAATATGAAGACTAATACGAGGTGAAGTGATGAAGAGAGTACTGGTAATAGCAATCCTCTTGCTGTTCACCATAAGCCCTGTACTGGGTGAGGATCTTAACAGTAGTGATTTTAAAGACCCCGGTATCAGTTTAACTATAAACGGGATTACTGAGAAGCCCTACTTTAAGGATAATCGA
>CAZQTT010000106.1:0-7064 GCA_964596255.1 uncultured archaeon | reverse complement strand
AAATGAAGTTAATGGAGGTAAAATCATGAGACGAAAAAAATTTCAGATAACACACTTGGCAAGAGTGACCACAGAGGAAAACTCAGGTTGTACCTGATTGATCGGTTAAAAAATCTGCAATGTGAATTATTGCTTGTGGAGCTGCTTAATTAAACACGTGGCTCGTCTAAGGTAGGGATAACTGTAAGTGGAACAGAGAAAGGAAAGGTTATGGAAACAATAGTGGATGTATGTGGGATGTGCTATAAAATTATCGATTTAGGTCGATAATAATATGGTGTGAATTAGATAATGCTGGTGTATTTTTTCATGACTTGAGTAAGTTCTGATAGGAGTTTGTCGCTCTTCTCTGGAGTTAAGCTGTAATAGTGCTGTATATGGGTCACGAAATCGCTCAAGGGGTTATCTATGCTTATTACCCAGCAATTCTTTATTGCCTCTTTGAGCTCTCTTATGGTGTATTCTTCACCGTGGAGTGTATAAGTATGGTCATCACTTAACAGGTTCATGGCATCTCTTTCCTTGCTCATGAATTCAGATACCAGCTTCCAGATCTCCATTTCATCAACTTCACCGTTATATTCCATCATATGGCATCTCACCTCTTACATGGGCTGTCATCACCAAACCTTAATAATAGTTATCTATCAGTTATCGATTGCTAACCAAATGGTTAACATTGTTCTACTGAGTTCGAAAAGCTCTTGTGAATGAACTGAATACAGCAAACATTTTGCTAATTGCATGTATCAGATTGAAGGAAATACAATTGATATGTTGAGTGTTGAAATCGGTATACCTAAATAATAGACTCTGGTGGGAAGGTAAGAGAGATGAGGAGAACTAAGTTTATCATTCTGACCCTGCCGCTGCCCTTTCTTTTGTGTTATATGAGTGTTCATTCTCTTGCTCTTTTTATCCCGGGATACACCCCAATAGAGAAGTTCTTGGGGCTTCTATTGTTGCTCGCCAACATCTTTTTCGCTGTTCACGCGTTATCTTATATCATTAACTCCTTCTCAGCCGAAAACCATTACTCTTCTACCGCTGAAAGATACTTTAGAAGGTATGGTAAACCGAAAACTTCGGTTTTTGTTGTCTGCTATAATGAACCGCCTGAAATAGTGGAGAGAACACTTTCAGCGGCGAAAAGGTGCTCCCAGGAAATTGCTGACGTATACTTACTTGATGATTCGACCAATGAAGACATAAGAAAGGAATTAGAGGAATTGACCCAAAAATATGGTGTTGCCTATCTTAATCGCAGGCAGAGAAGGGGCTTTAAGGCTGGAGCCATAAATGATGCTCTTGACAAGGTAGATTCAGAATATCTGGCGGTGTTGGATGCCGATCAGAGACCAGACCACAATTTTCTCAGAGAGGCCATTTCTATAATGGAATCCAACCCCCAACTAGCCTATGTTCAACTTCCACAAAAATACGCCAACACAGAAGCAAGCAGAATAGCTTTAGGAGCCTATGCTGTTCAATCAGTTTTCTTTGAATACATTTGTGAAGGAAAAAGTATGGGCAACGCCATCTTCAGCTGTGGAACCAATGTGGTCTACAGGACATCGGCTCTTAGGGAGTGTGGAGGGTTTGACGAGTCCAGTGTAACTGAAGACCTGGCGACCTCATTCAGCATCCAGAGAAATGGCTGGGACTCCACATATTACAACCACAAACTGGTAAAAGGAGAAGCTCCATTTACACTTGACGCATACTTCTCCCAGCAGAGCAGGTGGACTATAGGAACTATTAACCACCTCAAAAAAGTCGTCTCGGCCCTTTTCACCAGACCAGGGGAGCTGGGAGCAAGACAGTGGTGGGAATACACTATAAGCGGTACCTGGTTCCTGGTGGGATGGGCATACATAATCTACTTCATCTCACCCATAATCTTCGTTCTATTGGGCATCAGACCACTGGTAATGGACCTAACGAATTATTTGACAGCATTATCCCCCTTTATACTTTTTAATACCTTCCTTTTCGTGTCAACTATTAAGTGGAGAGGATACTCTCCCAAATATGCCGTCCTTAACATTGCACTAATAATGTTATGCTTCCCCACTTATGCCACCTCGTCCCTGTGCGCGCTACTGGGGAGGAAGGTCCCCTTCAAGGTCACACCCAAGGACGGCAAGAAAAACCTGCCCTGGAAAAAGCTTTGGCCCCAAATAATGTTCATGGGACTGCTGACACTAACCGGTTGCACTGGTTTAATTAAACTGATAATGACGGGGAGGCCAGAATTCCTGCTGAATGTGGTTCTCAGTGTGTACTTCGTCATGATGCTATCTTCGATATTCTACTTCAATAGAGGGCCAATAAAGAAACCTTCTTACTATGAGCCTGTTTTTAAGCCCGCAGGAATATGATGATCTTTTAGCCGTGAGCAGCAAAAATTCTATACTACACAAAATAAAAACCAAAATAACAACTATAATATATATATTCAAAACTCAAAACGATTCTCTTAAACTAAACTAAAATTACACAATGCTCTTATTATCTTATGGCTTTGGCAATATGTCGAATATAAACAACTAAGTAAGTCAAGATTTTGAAAGCTTACAGAGTTAGCGAAGTGTCCGTCAAACGGTTTCTACTCCACCTTCTTTCATCAGTATGTCATCTATGGCGTTCCTCAGCTTCCTCAATTCTTCTTTATCTGAGACTAAATGAAACATACTAAAGGGTGTTTCGGTGCTTATTATTCTAAAACACAGTGCTGTATGGCTTTCATCCTCGGCTATAGCTTTGCCAAACACCAAATAATCTCCTGTTATCACTACTTTCTTGCCTTCTTCATCTATATCTACAATACCCAATTCCTTTAGTTCGGCGAACTTTGCCTTCATCATTTTCTTAAACTCTTCTTGTTCTTCCGTTTTGGTGGTTGTTTTCATTTCCAATCCCTAACTTAATGTTTAATAATGATGTTATTTTAATGGTGGCGAAAAACTCATTATGAGAATAAAAACCGTAATTATAGCCTCCAAGAAATAAAGAAAATCAATATTTTATACTTTGAAGAATACAAACACTCCTTGGCTTTAAACCCTTTAAAAATATATAGATAGCCCCGTCCGTGCTATAGTAATTGAATGTTTAAAGCCCTCCAAACCTTTATATATTATCGACACACTAAAGAGTTTATGAGCTCATTTCACGGGGACGACAAGAGACTTAAGAGTCAGATGAAGTTAGCAGAAAAAGAATTATCGGAAAGAAACTTTAAATTAGTCTCCAATTTTAAAAAGAAGCTCTTATCAGAGGGAATAGGTAAACTAAGGATTTCTCGTTATATCTCCATTTTAAGGAAGATCTCTGAGTTCTATGATGCTCCATTTGACGAGTGGGATGACGATGACATCATTGAGATCCTGGCAGCAGTTGAAGAAGAGGATTACGCTCAAGGCACCAAGAACGAGTTCAAGAAAACCCTTAAGAAATTCATCAAGGTCCAGTATGATGAATATTCTCCTTTACTGAGGCTGATAAAGCAGAAGAGAAGTGATAGCAAGATACCAGAGGTTTTGAGTGAAGAAGATATTTTATCTATGGTTGAATCCTTGAACCATCCCAGGGACAGAGCATTGGTTGGTGTGGGGTACGAAGCAGGCCTAAGAATCGGAGAACTAGCAGGCCTAAAGATTGGAGACATAGTGTGGAAAGCAAGCGTAAACGGTGACTTAAGAGCTAAAATCAGGGTTAAAGGCAAAACAGGGGAAAGGCAGATACCATTAGTTACTTGTATCCCATATCTGAAGCGATGGCTGGAAGAACACCCGTTTAGAGATGATGACAGAGCTATCGTGTTTTGCTCTCTAAGTCAACGCAACTATGGCAGTATGATTGGCTATCAAATGATGTGGAAAACACTTGTCAGTATAGGTAAAGAAGCTGGAATAAAGAAGAGAGTAAACCCACACCTATTAAGACACTCCAGAGCAACAGTTCTGGCCAACTTTTTCACTGAAGCTCAAATGTGCGAGTTCTTCGGGTGGACCCAGGGATCGAAAATGCCTAAAATCTATGTTCATTTGTCAGGTAGAGATATAGATAAAGCTGTAAACAAGATGTATGGGTTTGAAGAGCAAGAGGAAGAAAAAGAAGTTGAAGCCAAGCCCAAGAGGTGTTCAAGGTGTGGTTATGTTAACGCTCCTACAGACAAGTACTGTGGGAGGTGTGCCTTGATACTGGATGAGAAAGAAAGAGCTAAACTGGAAGTCGAGGAACCCAAAATTGCTGAGGATATAATGAGCCAGATAATGCAGAACCCTCAAATGCTTGGTAAGGTTAAAGAAATGATTGATTTTGTTGAAAAAGCAAGAAGCAATCCTGAGCTAATGCAGGTCCTTAAACAGATGATGGATGAAAACGTAAAAGAGAAAAAACCCTAGCAGATTAGATCAATATTTCGTAATTTATAGTCCGAAATCTTCTTTAGTGAATAGTGAGTCAAATCCTACTCCTTTTCTCTCTAGACTCTCTCTAGCTCCTTCAAGTCTATCAACAATAGATACGGCTTTAATAACTTTACATTCTCGATTTTTTACTTCTTCGAATGCTTCTAGAAGGGAGTTACCGGTTGTTGTAACATCGTCAACGATTATTACGTTTTCTCCAGGTTCGAGATTACCGTCTATTTTCTTTCCAACGCCATGTTCTTTACTTTTTTTTCTAACGAAGAAACCATATAGTGGTTTTTCTCTTTTCCAGCTATAAATACACAAAATTGAAACTATTGGAACGGCTCCTGACTCTAAACCGCCAACATATCCGGCATTAAGATCCTCTATTTTCTCATAGAGTTGTTTAGCTAACAGATTTGATCCTTCCGGATCGAGAATGACGGGTTTCATATCGAATAGATAATGGCTTAAACGTCCAGAAGTTAGTTTAAATTTGCTCTCGTGATTAATTAACAGAGATTTACTCTCTATAATTGCTTTTAACGTGTCTAAGTCATTATAATTTGGTTTTACAGCTTTTACCATCTTTTAAAACTCCTTAAACTCTTAATATCTGTTATATCAAGCCACTAACTGATTTGATATTACCTAATGATATTTCTTCTCTAAGGATTGCCCAAATAATGTTCTTCCATCGAAAAGAAGGATATGACAAATACTTGTAATGTATGCTTTCAATCCTCATTTTGCGAGGAACAGTTATACTTGCTGTTTATTCCTCAGCCATCCTGAGCTTTAGTTCTGAGTTTTCTGCAATTTCTGAAAAATCTTTATCTTTGGTTATGAGCTCTTCATCGTTGTTGATGCAGATTGATGCAATTAGTAAGTCTGCAAATGTTTTTGGTTTTCCTGCTCTTAAAAGAAGATTCTGGAGGTTATGGGCCAAGATATACTCATCGAAGGTGGGGAATAATATATTTCCACTAAATTTCTTATATTTAACTATAGCAGGGTACTCAATAAACGTTACACCAGTTACGTTCTCTATGATGTCTTCCTTTCTCTTTATCAAATCTATAACGACGCTTGTATCTAATACAACCATTTAAGTCTATCTTTTTCTTTTTCTCTGACGTAAAATTCCTCTGAAATATCTTCTTCAAGCTCTTCAACGTTCAGGATCTCCCTCAACTTATCTATGTGCATTTTCTTGGGTGATAATTCCAGCAGCGCTTTATTCAACGCCTCTTTGAACTTTTTCTCATCAACCCATTCTGGAACCTTTACGGATACAGTATGTGCCATACCTCCACCTCTTTAATAATATATATAAAACCCCCTTAAATAGCTTTTTAATCACAGTATCCAAGGTGACATCCAATACGGCTCTTTTTCCTGAATGGCTCTTTTTCCTGAATATATGAGCGATGATTTCTTCGTTGCTGGTAAAACAAGTCTCACAAATTATTTCTCTAATGAACTTGGAGTTAAAAGATTACTGGAGGATCATGAGAAAAACCTCTTCCCTAAAGATATTTTTATGAAAGGTTCTGATATTACCTTTGAGACTGAAATTACTTTTTTTGCTTATTCATAGTTCACAATTGAAGGAAATTATTAATTACACCAAAAATAATTACATATTTGCGGATTTCTCTACTGATGCCCTATTTTAAGCCACCAGACCTAAGAACATGTATGATGAAAAGTCCCAAAGGAAAATTTTGCTTACAAAGAAATAAAATGAAGCACAGAAGCCATTCATTTGATTTTTATCTCTTTGATTATTTTTAGCTTTTTCAGCTCTCCCAGAACGTTCAGTAGAGTCAATAAATCAATTTCAAGAAAATTTACTGCTTCTCCTAAAGTTTTATTCTCTAAAAACCCATTATGAACGATCTCCTTAACTACATGGTCGTATCTTCTGAGATACTCTCTGGCCTGATCATCGAGATGACCCCCCATTGAAGCCATCAAGTTAGTTGAATACAAACTTTTCGAGCTCATTTCACCTTCACCGACGTAGATACGTAGATTTAAAAAATACTTAAAAGTTCAAAAATTGGGGGTCAGATCGTTTAAGAAACACCACCTTTTTAACCGAAAGAAGATTTGGAGTTGAGTATATAAGCGGGAAGTGATTTTAGAGTAGGGGGTTTTTAACCGAAACTACAAAATGTTAATAACTAGTGTCTTGTCAACTTTCAATTGTCGGATAAAGTTTGGATAGTTTGATTCTGGCATCTTTGGTTGTGAACCGCCAATTCACTTTGGCGCTCTTATTGTCTCTGATTTCCTTCCAGGCCATTACTTCTCTTCTGACAGTTCCAATGTCACCAAATCTCCTTTTTAAACATTGGCTTGTAAGTACGTTGAGTTCTATTTCGGCCATGTTCAACCAGCTTCCGTGTTTTGGTGTATAAACGAATTCAAATCTTTTCCATAACGATCTTGCTTTTTCTGGTGAGAACGTTAGGTAAAGAGAGCCTGGTGTATGTGTTTTAAGATTGTCCATAACTAGGATGATCTTTTCAGCGTTTTCATACTCCTTAGAGATCTCCTCCAAGAAATACGCCCAATCTTCTCCGGTTTTTCTTTCAGTGATTTTCACCAAACGTTTGCCTGCCAAAGGCTCAAAGGCGA
>CAZQTT010000105.1:0-7275 GCA_964596255.1 uncultured archaeon | reverse complement strand
AAGACGGGGCAACCATAAAGAGAGAATCTGCCCCAGCATCGGCTGCAGCATCGATGTCATCCTTTTTTATCCTGGCAAAGCTGCATATCTCTGCATTAAGATTTCTTTCAGAGATCGCCTTAATCGATTTGAAATCCCCTTCAGAAGATATAGCAGTCCCAGCCTCTATAACATTCACCCCAAGATTATCTAGGGCCTCCGCTATCATTAGCTTCTGCTCCACGCTAAGTGATACCCCTGGAGTTTGCTCACCATCTCTTAAGGTTGTATCTAGGATTATTGGTTCTTTCATGTTGACCATGCTCTCTTTCTTATACAATTTTATCTTCTATTCTTGACTCCAAGTCTTTTTATATCTTTTTTGGTGTCTGTAATTCAAAGACCAGAGATTTTCAATAATTTCCTTTACTACTTAGAATCTTCAGAATCTAATAAGCAGGGCAGATTACAATACACAGTATTACACTAGAGATTACTCTAAGGTCGTATTGAGCGTGGTGAGAAACCTAAATTTGATTATTTAACCTTTTGAAGCTTGTGGAATAGTTTTCTGAAGGCTTTTCCCCCTAAGAGAAGTAAAATACCTCCTTATTAGACAGCATAGTCACAAAATTCTTAGATTAATTATTCACAGGTCACAGAACTGGGTATTATTACTTATATATTATTATATAATCTACTAATTAAAAAAAAGTCTTTTATACTATAATATTGTAATAACTATTATCATAGTAAACCTAATAATTTGATGAACAGTGATTAGGGAAGAGGGAAAAATGAGAGGCCTGGAAAAAGCAAGAAAATCTGTGGATAAATTAAAAATAGTTTGGGCTGGACTTGGTTTTGTAATTCTATTCTGGTTACTGGAGTCTTCACTACATGTTTTTATTTTTAATGAAGATACTTTATACAATCAGCTTTTTTATCCTGAGGCTCATGAGTTCTGGATGCGTTCTCTTGTTGTCAGCTTAATATTTTTATTCAGTATATTTGCTCAACATATGGTAAATATTCACCGAACAGCTGAGGAAAAAATTAAAAGGTCGCATGCAGAGCTGGATCAAATATTCAACACAGCTGCAGACGGGATGCGAGTTATCGATAAAAATTACAATATTCTTCGAGTTAATGAGACGTTCTCCAAAATGGCAAAAGTATCTATTGAAGAGGCCAATGGGAAAAAATGCTACGAGGTTTTCTGCGGTCCTTTCTGCCATACTCCTGAGTGTCCCCTGAACCTTATTATAAATGGAGAAGAGAGCGTAGAGTACGAATCAGAGAAAGAGAGGAGAGATGGAGAGAAGATACCGTGCATTGTTTATGCAACTCCATTTAGAGACCCTAACGGAAGGTTAGTGGGCATTGTAGAAGACTTTAGAGACATTACGGATCGTAAAGTTGCCGAAAAGAAGAAAGAGCACCAAAAGAATCTTTTGCAAACAATTATCGACTCCACACCCGATTTTGTGGTCTTCAAGGACAGAAATCTGGTTTATAAGATAGCAAATAACTCATTCTATCAGTTCGTGGGTAAGGACAGGGGAGAGATAGTGGGAAAGACGGATTACGATATTTTTCCTCCCCAAGAAGCCGAAATGTTCTGTAGAGATGATGTTCGTCTTATGAAGACGGGGCAATCACAGGTTCAGGATGAGGAAGTTACAGGAGCTGAAGGAAAATTATGGCTTCAGGTAGCCAAGACACCTGTTCACAATTCCGGAGAAGTAGTAGGTTTGCTTTGCTCGGTTCGGGATATTACCAAGCGCAAAATGTATGAAGATGCATTGAGAGAGAGTGAAGGGAAGCTCAATGCCATGTTGCAGTCCATAGGGGATCACATGAGCATGATGGATAAGGATCTTAATATAATCTGGGCCAACGATGTAGCCAAACAAAACTTTGGAGAGGATATAGTTGGTAAGAAATGTTATGAAGTTTACCATAATAGGGATAAACCCTGTGAGCCCACTCCCTGCCTGACCTTGAAGGCATTTGAAGATGGACAAATCCATGAACATCAAACAAGTGTGATAAATAAAGACGGAGAGAAAAGATACTTCCACTGTACTGCCAATGTAGCTCTGAGAGATGAACAGGGAAATCCCATGGGAGTTATAGAAGTCTCCAGAGACGTAACTGACCAGAAACTAATAGAAATGTCTTTAGAAAAAGAAATGAAAATAAACGCAGCGATAGCCAACCTTTCCTCTGCTCTTTTATCTCCTACTTCGGTTGATGAAATGTCCAACCTTGTACTGGACCATGCCAAACATCTTACTCAGAGCAAAGTGGGCTATGTGGGGTATATAGAGCCCCAGACAGGTTATATGGTTTCCCCCACTATGAAAGGAGAGGTCTGGGACCGCTGCCAGGTAGAGAATAAAGATACTGTATTCAAAAAATTTGGTGGTTTGTGGGGCTGGGTTTTAAATAACAAAGAGCCTATTTTGACCAATACACCGGAATTAGACCCCCGATCAGGAGGTCTTCCGCAAGGACATATCCCTATCAATAGATTTTTAGCGGTTCCAGCCTCGATAGACGGAGAGCTTGTCGGTCTTATCTCCCTGGCCAACTCCCGACGTGATTATACTGAAAGAGATTTGGTTCTGGTGGAAAGGCTGGCAGATCTTTTCGCCATCGCCATCAAGCGTAAACAAACCGAAGATGAACTTCAAGAAGAAAGAAACAAACTGGAGACCATAGTAGGTTCCATAGAATATGGTCTGTTGATCGTAGATAGGGATAAAAACGTTTTATATCAGAATGATGCCCTGAAAAATGATCTTGGGGATGTTCTGAATGATAAATGCTACCAGAGTTACGAGTGTTGTGATGTTGGTGGTGAATGTCTTTCTGAAAATTGTCCAGTAGATTTAGCATTCCAGGAGGGCACCTCACAAACGGTTGATAAAAAAACAGTAAACAACTGGGGGGATGTTAAGTTCTGGGAAAATACTGCCAGTCCCATAAGAAATGCCAATGGAGAGATAGAATCAGCTCTTGTTGTGGTGAGAGATATCACCAACCGTAAAAGAACAGCAGAGGCTTTGGAGGAAGAGAAAAACAAACTGCAAGCAATAATTGGGGCTATAAACGATGGGCTATCCATTCAGGATAGAGATTTCAGCATATTGTATCAAAATGATAAATTGAAGAAGATTATGGGAGATTGTGTAGGCCAGAAATGTTATCAGGCTATACATGGGAGAGATAATATCTGCGATAACTGCCAGCTAGAATTGGCTTTTGAGGATGGAGAGTCCCACACCGCTGAATGTGAACATACCCTTCCTTCTGGAAAGACTATTTATTTAGAGAACACTGCAAACCCAATTAGAGATGCTAAAGGGGAAATCAATTCGTGTCTTGAAGTTGTCAGAGATATTACGGACCGGAAAACAGCAGAAAAGCAGATAAAGAAGTCACTTGAAGAAAAAGATGCTCTTTTAAAAGAGATACACCACAGAGTGAAAAATAATCTCCAGGTGATATCCAGCCTGATCAACCTTCAGTCCAGGTATATTAAGGATGATAAGATACTGGAAGTGCTGCGAGAGAGTCAGGACCGTATAAAATCCATGGCACTGGTACATGAGAAAATATATCAATCTGAAAATCTGACTGAATTTAATTTTACAGAATATCTCCGGAATCTGGTTTCTAACCTATTCCGTTCGTACACATCCGCGAGCAAAATAAATTTGAACCTGGATATTGAGAATGTATATCTCAATCTTGATACTGCAATTCCCTGCAGCCTCATTATAAATGAGCTGGTGTCCAATTCTTTAAAGCACGCTTTTCCCTATGGTTTGAAAGGTGAAATCGATATCAAATTCAAAAGAACAGAAGACAATAAATTCAAACTGGTGGTTAGCGATAACGGTAAAGGATTTCCGCAAAAAGTGGATTTCCGCTACACCGACAGCCTGGGTTTGCAGCTGGTCAATAGTTTGACCAAGCAGTTAAAAGGGGATGTAAAGCTTTACAATAATAGAGGCACAACTTTTGAGGTTATTTTCCCTTTTCCTCCAACCAGTAAACAAGCAGTTAATAAGGAGATGATAAGGTGACTGAAGCTGAGATACTGATTGTGGAAGATGAGAGCATTGTCGCTATGGATGTATCCACTATGCTGGAGAATTTGGGTTATACTGTCTCTGGAATTGCTGGATCAGGCGAAGAAGCTATTCAGAATGTAAGAGAAAGAGTGCCGGATCTGGTACTGATGGATATCATGCTTAGGGGAGACATTGATGGTATTGAAGCTGCAGAGTATATTCGCCTCAATTTTTACATTCCAGTAGTTTATCTCACAGCCTATTCGGACAACAAGACCCTGGAAAGGGCGAAGATAACTGAGCCTTACGGTTATATCTTAAAACCATTTGAAGAAAGAGAGCTACATACTTGTATAGAAATTTCCCTGTATAAACACCAAATGGAAGAAAAGCTCAGAAAGAGTGAAAAGTGGTTCTCCACTACATTGAAGAGCATAGGCGATGCAGTTATCGCTACGGACACTAAAGGGCGTATCACATATATGAATCCCATTGCAGAAGGTTTGACTGGTCGGAAAAGTGAAGAAGCTTTGAATCAAAGAATTGAAGAAGTATATGGAGTTAAAGATGAAGAAAGTGGAGAAGTGGGTGAAAATCCGGTAATCGATGCTGTGGAAAATAAAAAAGTCGTCAAACAGACTGGCAATCGATTACTTACTACTACTGATGGTAGAGAAATACCAATCGATTATAACGCTGCTCCCATAATCGATGACAAGGGAGATTGTGCAGGTGGAGTACTGATATTTAAAGACATTAGTGAACGAAGAAAAGCAGAAGAGACCATTAAGAGGCGAATGGAATTTGAGAAGACTATAGCAGACATATCCTCTCAATTCGTTGGTATATTTGATATCAACTACACCATTGACTATGCCCTGAAGAAAATGGGTGAGCTAAGCGGTGCCAGTGGGGCCTGCCTGTTTCTGTTCAAAAAGAATATTGTGGAGAAAACCAATGAATGGTGTGCAAGTGAAGCGAAAAAAAGGAAGCCCCAAAGCTTCACCCCCCAGAAATTCCAGTGGTTAATGGAGAAGGTCAGCAATGGGGAGCTGGTTCACGTTGAAGATGTGGAGAAACTACCTGAGGATGCAGAGACGGAAAAAGAAGTGTTCAAACAGCTTAACGTAAAATCCGTAATGGGTTTACCTGTTTATGTGGGAGGAAAACCTGAAGGATTCATCTGCTTTGATGATGTGGAGAACGGAGAATCAGACGGATGGAGTGAAGAGGATCTGGCTCTCTTAAGAGTTTTCTCCGAGATCTTGGGTAATGCACTGGAAAGAAAAAGAGCTGAAGACGAGCTGAAGAGACGCGTGGAGAGGCTGCAAAAAAGCATGAAAGATACTATATCTGCCACCTCAAGAATATACGAGAACATCACCTCAAAACCATCCAGACACGGTAAAAATCCCGGACTATGATTGGTCTGTGTTTTTTATTTTGGCTTTGGCAAATTAGAGGATTTGTATTCCCAGGATAATGGTCAGCAATAACTGAAACAATACCACTACCAACAGCAGATAGAGTGCTTTCCCCCCCAGCTCTTTAAAAGCTCTTTCTGAGTCTTCAAAAAATTGTCTGCCCATCACCCTGACCGTTATTTCATTTCTGGAGTAGTGTGAATCACCTTTCTTGAATTCCATTTTTCTTGAGACTTCCTGAAGAAATGAGTGAACTTTTTGCCTGTCCTGTTCATCTCCTACTGGCCTGTAACCCACTTTAGGAGATACACCAGTTTTGGAGTGGTTGTCAGTAGTAGTAATAGTTAAATTGATTCCATTATCTCGCCCGTAATTCTCAAGCTCTTCTCTGAAATCCCTGTCGATGTTGTTGCCGTCCAGGTTGAGAATGGCATGAATATCCTCCCCGTATTTTAGAAACAAGATTGCAGCATGTTTCAGGTTCTTATTATCTATTTCCTGATTGTAGAAGAAATACTGGATGGATGATTCTTCTGTTTGCTCTGTCTGGATTTCAGCAGCCTTTTTGATGAGCTGCTCAATTTCTAGGGTATCCTCTTCTGTAATATCGTAATTCTCTTTGTGGGCGTTATGACCATCCACAAGCATTACTTCCCCCAGATAGTGCTCTGCTGAGTGATTCAATTGAGAAGGGAGATCGTCAATAGCTTCTTTTCCGCTGAATACCAGTAACTTTACCCCATTGAAGGGAAATACTTTCAAATCAAACCTGTCACCGGCAACTTCATAGGGATAGTACGCAGTGAGCTCTTCTCCAGAGCATTTCACCGAATTCAGGATGTTCTGGACGTCTTCACCGCTAACCGGATTGTCTTCATGTTTGGATGCGCTGTGAAGGTACATGGAGTTGGAGAATTTTTGTAAAACCTGGGGGACTAGAGAAGCCCCTCCAATATTCCTCATAGGCCCAGGATGGAATGAGGTGGAAATTAACTTTGTATCTCCTATGGATAGACACCTGGTCCATCCGGCCTGCTCAAAACCGGCTTTAGCAATTTCTTTTTCAAAATATTGTGGATCTGTAGTCAACCAGAAGAGAATAAATGATCTCAGGAGCTTTTTAAGATTGAAAGTTGTGAAATTCCTGTCCATAAACCTGATGAACAGGAAAGAAAGGATTACACCTGCTGCTACAATCAGAATATATGCCAGAAAACGGTGGGAAGCTTGAAAAGAGTAGAGGTGGCTCACAGGATATACAACAAGGAATATTAGGGCTGAAGTGAAAAATACCCCCCTTTCAGAAGCTTTAGAGGTAAAATAAAGAGTTATGGTAATTAGAGCAGTAGCTGCAGAAGGAGCAACTACAATAAGATAAAATGCCTGAAGAATGTGAATGGCTATGAAATCGAAGACTTCTATGGAGATGAGCACTATTAAGGATAAGAAAAATACCCTCCTCGTATTGAATGCCAGACCGATATAGCTCCTAACAACAAGAAAGCATATGATCACAAAAAGTCCAATAAAGAAATACCTGAGAGCGAAGAAGACTTCGGAGGTGATACCATTTATTAGTGACGCCAGAGTGATGGTCACAAGCCCGATTACAACAGAAAACCTTTTTTCCGGGGTAGTGAACATCTTGGAGTAGAACTTCTCTATGGAGTGGCTATCTATCATCTTTAAACCCCTCATCAATATTGAGGTTAAAAACTTGACTGTTCTTTTGAACTATAGTCAATTCAATAACCAATGAGCTCATTCATGTTATTTGATGAAAAATT
>CAZQTT010000104.1:0-7377 GCA_964596255.1 uncultured archaeon | reverse complement strand
GCCTCACTACTCTAACCTTCTTACCGATCCAGTCCTTGGGTACCAGAACCCTGGCCGAAGTGGAACACGGTTTCGCTACCTTCTCCACTACCTCATAACCCTCCATCCGTATCTCCATCGGTTGATCACTTATTTTTCTTTTCATATTGCAATATTATTGCAATGTAATATATAAACCTACCGGTCCTAAAGTAGAAAATGCAAGAACAAGATGGGTAGTTCAATATAGGGTTAAGTTCTTAACCGATGACGTATGGTGTCAACTCCAACCAAAAAGATTCTCCTAAAGTAAGTTTGTCCCTACTTTCTCTTACAGTTTTCTCAAGGATGGTAGCGTATTCATCACCTTTATGAGGTTTAAACCACTCAAGTAATCTTTTAGCATCCCCTTACTCCGTAGGTCTTTCTGAATCAATATGTTTTATCAATTTACAAGTATATAAAAGATTTCTTATCTACTATCCTTCATTGGGTAAAACAAATCTGACCCAAATCATACTCAACAAGCTTGATCTATGGGTTATATTACATGAATAGTAACTATACTGTCATTGCCTTTTATATAGATACTCGATGATCTAATCGGTATTGGCTGAGGATTAACACCTTGAAGGACGATTTCTGGATTCGTATATTTCTTTTTTTAATTTTTCAGTATCCAGATTTTTCCAGCCGCCAGCAGCTTTGAAAAACTTCTCTTTTGACCTCATCATCTGTTTTATCTCCTTAAGTTCTTTCTCCAGATTCTCGAGCTTAATATGAATGGATTCAGCCTTCCTCTTCCAAGTACAGCTCTATTGCCTCTCTTATTCTATTGATTAACTCATCAATACCTTTTGCCTGAGTGTGGCAACCTGGAAGAGTAGGAACAGTAGCAACAAAATATCCATCCTCTTCTTTCTCTATTACAACGTTGAACCTCATCTTCATTCACCAATCAAGATTACACATCCTTTCTAATTTAATTTTAGTCTTTATTTGACTTTAAGGTTCGGGCACGGTTTTGTCTAAGCAGGGCTCAATTAACTATGTAGAACCGACCTCATAACCTCTTTAAATACTTCCGGAAAAGATGTTTCCTTAGAACTCTCGATCCTATCAGGAAGATGTAGATGGTGAGGATAACCTTTCAGCTCTGGGTGGTGTTTTGCATTATCGTATCTGAACAGCAGGTTACCATCAACATCCACCAAGTGAAACCTGTACTTTAATCTCTTCTCTCCCTGGATGTATTCCATGAACTCGAAAACATACCCGTTTATGAGCAATAATCTACCTCTTAACATGCCCTCATCTGAAGCAAACCGAAATCAATTTGTTTATTCACAACCATTCCAGAGTCGGAGATTAATTTGCTAACATTATCAAAATATTCTGAAATTAGCAATGGCTCAGTACCCTCTCTACATCTTTAATTTCTTTCTTTAACCTTTCAATTCCTTTAAGCAGTCCCCACCACTCAAAGAATTCCTGCGAATCTCCAAGCTCACCATTATCGAACTTCTCAATAAGTTGATCAGAGCTCATCGCATACTTTTTCTCAAAGCTCTGGATTTCCTCTCTGGTCATCTTTAACTTAGCTCTCAGGACGTTAAGTTCCCTGTTCAGAGACTCCTTTACCACGGGCAGGTCATCCTTGGAGAGTACTGTCATACTATTTACTATTGTTTCAGACCTTAAAAATATTTTGTAGAAGTATTGCCAAATTGTACCTTATTCGGCTGATCAATAGATACTGAGTTAGTCCATAAGTCACTCCAAGAACAGCCTCCTGAGGTCATCCGCAGATTTACGTCACTAACTCTCCCTTTCTTGATATCCTTCTCACTGTTTCTTATCTGTTCCATCAAATTTTCGTCACTCAAGATTTCTATTGTATCTTCCAATGACTCTACTTCATTTATTAACTCCTCAAAACCTTCCACCCAAAATACAGTCCCTCCTTAATCGACCTCCTCCCACAGTGTAAAGCTCACCCCACTCACCAACACCATGCAAATAAACCCCCTTCGTACTCAATATCCCTACCATCCCACCACTTCAACTGCTAGTGCACCTCATGCTGTTCAGCTAACATCCTCCCGTCAAATACTCTTTCCTCAGCTTGCCTGTAAACAAAAGCTATCTTCATACTATGGTTGAAATTATAGATTAAGATAAATAAGATTACTGCTAAATCTTTAACAATTCCAGAATCTCTGTTGTCTTGTACACTTTAGCGTCATTTTGATCCTGGAAATGTTTGTCATTCGACCATATGGGGCAATTCAAGTAAAATGCCAGAGCGAGGAAGGGAGAATCATTGATGTCTATATCCTGCATAACCAATGGCCTTCTTTTTGTAGGGCTCAATAGCTTCAGCATCCACAACATTAATTTTTCTGAAAATGATGTCCATAATGTATTGAAATGAGTCCTCATCAACTCTGGATTTTTTTACAAGCTCTTCCTTGTTTTTCTCTATCTCGTTTTTGGAGTAAGATACAGTATGGAAATCAAAAGGAGCGAAGAGCAACAAATTTCTTGTTAGTCCATCCTTCAACAATGCCGAAATTATTATATCGCTACTGCTATTTCCATTCCAGGTTCTCCATGATGCCCTTCTTGGTCTTGTGATCGATCTCGTCAACATCCTCATCAGTCAATTCGCTCTCTTCAAGGAGACTATCAAAGAGCATGGAGAGAAAAGCATCCTCCTTTATCTCTCTGGACATTTCCCTCTCAATCCTTCTTTTAATTATCCCTTCAAGGATTTTATCCTTTTTTATCTTGAGTTCGATCTCTTTGGGGAGCTTTACTTCCATTCCCATCTCTCACACCTCTTAACATTTATCTGTTGAGATACTATATATTTTATTTCCTCCCTGCCATCAGCTTTTCATATGACCAGAATGGTTATTGAATGCTTATTTCGCACTTCAACTTCACCCAAGATTAAAAATAACCTGCTGAAGCAGTCAAGCCTTCTGTAGAATCTATAAACTTTATAGCAATCTCGTTTCTTTTTTCATCTTTATCAAAGAGGTAATCAACGAAAATGGAAGTATCAATAACGATCACTTCTCATTTCCTCCAGAACCTTATTTGCATCCTGTACTTTCGGTGTTCTTCTCTTGAGGTCTGCCAGCTTGTCATAAAACTCTTTTGAGAGTTTCTTGGTCTCTCGTATCTCGATCCTTAACCGTTCACCCTCTCGTATATCTACTCTTGTTAGTGGTTTAAAAACTCCGTCTTTATATACCACGTCAATGACTTTGGGCATATTTATTATTTCAAATTACAAATTCAAATACCTTTCGTCACCAATTTAGACTCTGCTTCGTTATTCTTGGACACTTCAAAAGTTGAATAGCTATACATCATTATATAAATCAAAATCAAAATCACCCTTCAACTCCCTCAAAACCTTCCACCCAAAATACAGTCCCTCCTTAATCGACCTCCTCTCTATCTCAAATACTCGTTTCTCTGCTCCGCCCTTCACTTAAGGGTAAACCGCATCATAAACAAAAGCTATCCTCATAATAAATATTAATATAAAATCTTAGCTTTAAAAGAAGTTTGCCAATTTCTTCTTCAGGACTGACGAACCTCTGTTATCTTGATATTTTACACTTTAACGTCATTCTGTTCCAGTATTAAGTATTCTTTCCTTAACCTTCCCGAAATCTTCCAGTAAATAATAGGCTTCTATATTAAACTTTCTGGCAGTTTCAACCTGCAATTTATCGTTGGAGATTAGGATGAATCTTTGTTATTTGCTACTGCAACATAAAAAGAATCGATTGCTCTTGAACCTGTTTCAAGGGCTATGGAGAATGCGGTACCAAATAACTCGCCTACAAAGTTAACCTCCTCAAAAAATTCCTCAGCAATCTTCAGGGCTTCTTCTTTTTTGGTTCTCCTGGTAAGCTGTCCGATTAGTTCTATTTTGAAAATTTCAGGTTCAAATATTATAAACTCTTTTTGCTGAACAGACTCAAATAGGATGTCAGCCATTTCAGTTCTTTTCGGGTCATACTCAAAGATCAGGTCTATAAAAATTGAAGTATCAATAACTATCATATCATATCATATCATCTTCGCTCTTCCAGAAATTCCTTCAAAACGTCTTTTTCCGCTTTTACTCTGTATTTTCTTGCCACTTCAAGTAACTTACTGGGTTTTATCAACACAACTGCTTTGGTACCCTCTTTTAGCTTGATATCCCTCAAAAGTTTGAAAACCCCATTCTCATAAACTACTTCAATCTCTTTCATATTATCAGTTACTCCCTCTTAAACTAAAATTCTTTCTATCCCTTGTCCTTTATCAAATAAATATATATTAATATTTTCTTCTAATATAGCCAGAAAGAACCTTCCACCCAAAATACAGGCCCTCCCTGATACTCCTACGCCCATCAGTATACAATTCATTCCACTCCCCAACACTGCAAAACCCCCATCATGCTCCACTGTTAACACCACTTCAACTGCCAGTGCACCTCACTTTAGGCCAACCTTTTCCCCAACTCAAATACTCTTTCCTCAGCTTGAGCGAGTAAACAAAAGCTATCTTCATTATACCAGGCTCTCAACTGCTCCGGTCAGCCTGCCATCACTGCATCAGTTCAGCTGACCAGCTTAATTATATATTATTCTATTAACTACACCTTCGATGTTAACATAAAAAACATTTTGATATATATTTCTTCACAATCATCAGACAGGGTAACGACTGAGAACGTAACCATGGCCTTCGTGGATCCATTAGGGATTCCTGATATGGTAACTCAATCACTCTATCATTAAAAGTATCCTCAGCTCTGCTAATAGATGTTGTTTATTATTTCTTCAACTTCATCCTTTTTTTCTGGATTTAGAGACAATATATTACCTTTTTTCTTCGTGAGGAGGTAGCCGTCCTGGATATTTCAAAAGTTGCATAGCTACACATCCATTATATAAATCAACACCTACAAAAAATTTGAGCTAATAAGAATGAGATGAGGAGTAAAACCAATGACTATCTAATCTAACTTTCACCCAAGCTCTCTAAAAACTGCCTAATTAGTCTTTCATCCAGGTAATATCCTTTATCAAGGAATTTTTGAATAAAAGGTTTTACTTCATCAATGATTTCCCTTTCTTTCGCTATTTTCAGCAATCCCAATGATCCTATAAATTTTAAACCGAGTTTCTCGGCAATTCTTCTTCCTTTGCGATCGTCAATAAGCAAAGGCAGGTTAAATTCCAGAGCTAAAGCTATTGCCTCAGCTTCTCCCTCGTCAACACTCAATTTCAGGGATTTAACAAGATTCTCATCACTGGGCTCAACGAGTCTGAGAACCTCAAGTGAAGAGAAAAGCTCTTTCTCCTTTTTGAGCAATTCCTTCTGAACACTTTTCGGAATTGAAACGCTGTCTAACAAATCATCCAAAATAAAAACAGCTTCAGATTTCTTTAGAACTATTAGAGGAGACGTATTAGAAATTATTTGCATTCTTTAGCTCCTTCTGTAGCTCTTCTTCACCCCAGTTGATTACACTTACTTTTCTCTCACTCAAAACTTTCATGAAATCCTCCAGACATAGATCAGCCAAATCTGAAGCCTGTTTTAAAGTTAGTTTCCCCTCCCTATAAAGCTGAACAGCTATGGCTATTTTTACATCTCTCTCCAATAATTCCTCAGGGACTTCGATTACAACCTTGGGCATATCTTTAGTGGAGAATCTATCGTTTATAAATCTTCTTGAGCGTTCGTGAACTAACTCAAGCTAAAGCATGAGGCTCACTAAACTATGTGAGGAGGTTGATTAATCAACTTCGTTGAGAATGTTGCTTAGTCAACTACGTTGACAGGGTTGTCATGAAAGTGACGAACTCACGAAAGCGACTAACCTTCCTGCTTCAGCAATTAGACTATCGTTTCCTTATCATACCTTTCGGGAGTAACTTTTTTATACTTTTTTGGTTAAATGAAAATGTGATAGTTATGGATGACGATAAGTCTCTCTTAATAAGAACTCTGGGGGATTCCCCTAAGATGAAGATTATTGATTTCTTAATGGAGAACATGTTATTTGATTTCTCTAAAAAAGAGATAATAGAAGAAATTGGAATGAGCAAAAAAACCTTTTACAAAGTTTGGCCTGAAGTGGAGGAGCAGGACATGGTTAAGAAGACAAGGAAGTACGGGAAGGCCCAACTCTATCAGATAAACAGGGAGAATCCGGTAGTGATAAAGTTGTTTGAGATAGAGAAGGATTTGATTGATAAGGCTGCGGAAGAAGCTAAGAAAAAAGAAATACCTGTATAGTTATTTATATAACCCTAAAGGTAAGATTTCTCTCACCCATGTATGTATAGTTACCACATTTAGTGACTTAAAAGGGTATAGAAAATTATATTTTCTCCGGAGTTAATTTGAAGTATGCCCTTACAAATTGATACTGAGATAGAAGAGCTCGCAAAACTCCTGGATGTTAGCAAAGATGATGCTATGAACTTGGCTTTAAAAGAAGGGATTAAAGAGATAAGGCTGAGAAGGGCAATAGAACTCTATGTCTCTGGAGAAGCAAGTATTAAACAGGCGGCCCGAATTGCTGATGTAAGCCTGGCAAAATGGTTTGAAATAGCTAAAGAGAGGAGATTACCAGTACAAATCGACCCGGATGAAATTGAGAGTGATGTTGAGGCGCTCAAATGATTATAGTCGACTCTACTGTGCTCATCACCCTGAGCAACGTAGAAAGACTAGATCTGATACCTGAAAATAAACTTTTGATTCCAGAAAAAGTTCTAAAAGAAATCACCAAAGGGACAACTAAAAAAGCCTTAACTGGATTGGGATTGGATGAACGGGTCATAACTCCTAGAGAAGGCGCAAAAAGGAAAGCTTTGAAGATTTTAGGGGATGAAAAAGAAACCGGTGATTCAGATGTTTTGGCTTTGTTTCTGGATTACCCCAATTATATTGTCGCCACTGATGATAAAAGGCTGAGAAACGTGTGCAGGGCTTTGGGGGCGAGAGTCACCGGAACACTTGGTTTTATAATTTATTCTGTAGAAATTGGGAAATTGGATAAAGATGAGGCTATAAAACTTTTAAGAGAACTTGATGCTATGGGATTTAGAATGAGTATTGGCCTTTATGAGAAAGCTAGAGAAATTATAGAGAACATATAATCCTGATAGCAGAGCCCAGTAAATTGATAAGGTTAGAACTAGAGTAGATAAAGGAAGTGAGAGGTGTTTAACCAGAACGTTTCGGGAAGTAGTAAAGGCTAGTAGCGCTCATCTACTCAACCCAAGAAACCATGCTCACAAGAGATCAAATCGTCATGGTTTGTAAGGCACGGAAACCCCGTACTTCAGTGCGGGGAGGCGTGCCGTT
>CAZQTT010000103.1:0-7691 GCA_964596255.1 uncultured archaeon | reverse complement strand
GGGAATACTGGATCGAAGAATTTGAACGCCAAGAGTTGTTAAAATGACTATAGTTAAAATTTCATAACAAGTAAACTCCTACAAACCAAAAATAGAAAATTCCCGGTGAAAAGATAATTTATAACACTTTTTCAATCCTTACTCTGTGGCAGTTTGTAGTCAGTGTGGCAATAAAGCTGTATATCACCAGAGACCGTCCGGTCGACATCTGTGCAGGAAACATTTCATCAGGGATGTGGAGAAGAGGGTAAAACACTCTGTGTACAAATACAGAATGATCGAGACCGGGGATAAGATAGCTATAGCTCTGAGTGGAGGGAAGGACAGCATTGTTCTCACCCACATCCTAAACAGGCTTTACGGCAATAGGAAAGACTTGGAGTTCGCCTTGGTCACCATAGATGAAGGTATCGAGGGCTATCGACCACCCACAGTAAAGATTTCTTCTGACCTTGCAGAGTCGCTGCAAATGGAACATCACATTGTCTCCTTTAAGGATGAGCTGGGTGCGACGCTGGACGAGATGGTGGAGAGAGGAGATAAGAAACCCTGCAGCTACTGCGGCGTCTTCAGAAAATACCTCCTCAACAAAACTGCCAGAGAGATCGGGGCTACCAAACTGGCAACAGGACACAGTCTGGATGATGAGACTCAGACAATTCTGCTCAATTTCTTGCAGTCTGATATAGCCCGACTTGCCAGGCTGGTGCCTCAGAAACAGCAGGAAGGATTGATAATGAGGGTTAAACCCCTGAGGAAGATATATGAGAAGGAAACTGTTGTTTATGCCTCTCTGTTCGGTCTTCCTCTGGATGTGGAGGAGTGCCCTTACAGTCAGTTTCCGGTTAGAGCGGCGGTAAGAGATTATCTCTACGATTTTGAGTACAAATATCCGGGGAGGAAGTTCTCTGTGATGAAGAGCTTCGAGGAGCTCATACCCTGTTTAAAAGATATACACCCTCAGATTAAGCTGAATGCATGCAGAACATGCGGTGAGCCTACTGCCAGCGAAGTATGCCAGGCGTGTGCTCTGAGAAAGGAGCTGGGTTTAGTTTAACTCTGCCTGGTGAGGGGCAGTATGATCACTACGGCTATTAAGATGGCTCCCGCGATAGACACCAGGAGATACTCAAATGCAACTTCGGGGGAGAATCCAAAAGCTTCGCTCCTGGATAGAATGAAAAAGCTGGTCCCCCACAGTATAAGGCCGGAGGAAATGAGAAGAAAAGGAATTACCAGATAACGTCTGAAAGGTCTTTTCTCAATCACCAGGTCCAGGATTTTGCCCACCATTGCGGAGATACCTCCTCCAACCACCCACCACACAGAGCCGTAGATGAAGGAGAGAATGTACATGAGAATCCCCTGGGTTATAGGCTGGTTGTATAGCTTCCAGAGATGGTTGAAGCCCTGGATGATCCCAATGATAAACAGCATGGCTGAAGTAACGTAGGTAATGAATGAAAGCCTGCCTTCCAGCAGCGACTTTTTCAGGGTAGCAAAGTAGTCTTCTATGGCAGTCTCAAGGCCATATGCCTTCAAGACCATGTAGAATCCGGCAATTAGAATTATGGCTCCCAGACCCCACTCAGGGTATCTTGCCAGCAGGAATACGGCATAAACCAGGAAAATTATTCCCAGCGGAGCCAGAGTTACTCTGGCGATTTTGGGGTCGTTGAGCATTCTCTTGATAAGGAAGTAAGTGCTCTCTATGGTCTTGCTTTGCTTGACCACTATTCTCTTGACGGCATCAATACTAAAACGCGAGGAGATGACAGGGAGGACGAACTCATCTTCGGAACCATCAGAGACCACAATCACGCTTTTTGCTCCCGTTCTCCACTTTACCTCGTCAAGTTGATTTGATATTTTGGTATCGGAAATAACACCCACGCTCTCATTACCACAAATAGTAACAACTTCAATATCCTCACCTTCCGTTTTCAGCTCGTCATATATCTTTATAGCACCAAAAATAGTGTTTATATCGGAGTCTTCAGGGTCAGAGGATGCAAGGGCGATTGCAGCATTGAGGTTGTCTTCCCTGCCGATTACAGGTGACGGTACACTCGTTTTTCTACCGAGGTCATCGTCTCTGTCAATCGCCAGAACCACTTTTGAAACCATTAATGTTGATATTGTAGGTAAATATATAAGTCTTCTTCAAGTTTTCACAAAATTTAAAAACTGTGTGAATTATTTAGTGAGTAATATACACACTGGTGGAACAAATGCCCCAACAAAAGCCCGATGTGGTGCCGCATAAACATTGTGTTGTCTGTGGGAAAGCAGTAAGTCCTGAAGAGACTTATTGTAGTGCTGAATGTGAGGAAGAAATGATTAAGAGCCGAAAGAAACAGAGAAACTTCACAGTGGCCTTGATGTTGCTTTTCTTCGTACTGCTGTTCCTGATGTTTTTGATACCCAGTAGATAGAGATATTAGCTGCGAAACTCTTTTTTGAGAGCAATTGCATTTAAGGTCAGGCGATATGCAAACCAAAAAAATTTATTCAATTCAGTATTTCTATCACTAACGCAGGTGGTTTCAATGGTAACGGAAAAAGATGTATTGCATACTGCTAATCTGGCCAAGATCGAACTGGAAGAAGAAGACATTCAAAAATTCAGACAGGATTTTCAGGATATTTTGGATTATTTCAACATTCTGGATGAAGTTGAAGAAGACATCAAACCTTCTTCACACGTTCTTTCCCTTGTGAACATATTTAGAGAAGATAAAGAGGGAGAATGTCTCTCCCAAGAAGAAGCCCTGAAAAACGCCAAAAATGTTGAAGACGGCTATATCAAGGGTCCCAGGGTGATTGAATGATCTCTGTCTCTCAATGGAGGGAGAAGCTAAAAGCTGAAAAAGCCTCGGTTCTTATATCGGAATTGCTGGAAGAAATAAAGAGCAGTGAGCTAAACTCTTATGTAACCTTAAACCAACAGAATGCCCTAAAAGTAGCGGAGGAATATGATAAAGGAAACTTGAAGGGGAAGCTCGCCGGAGTTCCGGTAGCCGTAAAGGATAACATCACTACCAAGAACCTCACCACCACCTGCGCCTCAAACATACTGCACAATTACGTTCCTCCTTTTGACTCTCATGTTGTGGAGATGCTGAAGCAGGAAGGAGCGATAATAGTGGGAAAGACCAACATGGACGAGTTCGGAATGGGGACCACCACAGAAACGTCCTATTTTGGACCGGTAAAGAACCCTCACGACACTCAAAGGGTTGCGGGAGGTAGCAGTGGAGGTAGTGCAGCCGTAATCGGTGGGGACGAATCAGTTCTCGCTCTGGGAAGTGATACCGGCGGCAGTATAAGATGTCCGGCCAGTTTTTGCGGAACGGTGGGGTTGAAGCCCACCTATGGATTTGTCTCCCGATATGGGTTGATCCCTTATGCCAACTCGCTGGAGCAGATAGGACCTATCGCCTCCAATGTAAATGACCTGGCTCTGCTTACGGAAGTTATTGCCACGAAGGACAAAAGAGATTCCACCAATGCCGGCAAGGACTTTCAATTCAAGGGGCAGGATAAAAAGCTGAAGGTGGGGGTCATTGAAGAGATGACCGCCTCAGATGAAGTCACCGGCAAATTCAATGAAGCCGTGGAGACCATCAGGTCTCTGGGGCATGAGGTAGGAGAAGTCTCCCTTCAATCATTCAAATACTGTCTTGCTGCCTATTACGTCATAGCCATGAGCGAGGCATCCTCCAATCTGGCCAGATATGACGGAGTTAGATACGGACACGGGCTGGAGAAGCTCGACTCCTGGTCCAGGTATTTCTCTAAGGTGAGGGCCGAAGGGTTTGGAGATGAGGTAAAGAGAAGGATAATGGTGGGCAGCTACGCCCTGTCAGCAGGCTACTATGGCAAATACTACCTAAAAGCTCTGAAGGTGAGAACCCTGGTTCAGAACGATTTTCAACGTGCCCTGAAGGATTACGACCTGCTGATATCCCCTACTATGCCCTCCACGGCATTCAAGATCGGTGAGCTGGCAGATCCCCTGACCATGTACAAGATGGACGTCAACACTGTCCCCATAAATATGGCGGGTGTGCCCGGATTGTCCATGCCTGTAGGATTCGCTGGTTCTCTTCCCGTGGGATTGCAGATAATTGGGGATTATTTCTCCGAAAACACCATCCTTAATTTAGCTGGCGAGCTGGAAAAAGAGTTCTCATAAACTCCTGACGACATCACTATGAAAAAAGAGAAGGGAAATTACAATCTGGAAGAGCTGAAAAAGTCTCAGCAGGAGCTATCTGAAAAAATAATTCTTTCCGATAACTTTGATTTGGACAAAATTGAGTATGTGGCTGGGGTTGATCAGTCCTTTGTAGGAGAGAAGGTGATTTCTGCCTGCACGCTCCTCAAATTCCCTTCACTGGAGCCGGTGAGGGGAAAGACTACTGTGGAGAACGTGACCTTTCCTTACATACCCACGTTCCTCATGTTCAGGGAAGGCATGCCTGCAGTAAGAGCAGTGAGCACCACTATCGAAGACCTGGACAGATCCAAGGTTGCAGTAGTGGTTGATGGCAGCGGTATCGCTCACCCCCGCAAGTGTGGGCTGGCCTGCTATGTGGCAGTCAAAACGGAATTGCCTACTATCGGTATTACCAAAAAGAGGCTCTTCGGAGAGGTGGAAGAGCCTCAGGAATTTCTGGAGAGCAACCCAATTATGAGTGAGGGCGAGCTGATGGGGTATGCATTGAAGACGTGTAAAAGATGTAAACCAATCTATATATCTCCTGGAGGATATATAACACCTCAAACCTCACTGTCGTTCACAACTGAATGTTTAAAGGGCTACAAACTTCCCGAGCCAATTAGAGTTGCTCACGAGCTGGCCACTGAGGCCCGGAAGAAAAGGCTGTAATAGTTGGCCGTACCTTAACCGTAATAATTGGCTGTAAAATTTTAATATTGTTCACTTATTCTAATATTATGGACATAGTAGAATTTAATGAGAAACTGGAAATCCCCCACGAAGCTCTGATTACCATTGTAGCGGGGGAGTTGAGCTTCAATATATCCTGCACACCCTACAATCTGGAAGAGATGGTGACCGGATTCTTGCTTTCCGAAGGTCTGGTTGAAGGTCAGGACCTAATGGATCGAGGCTTTCAAGACTTAAATATCGAATTAAAAGGTAATACTATTTATGTTAGTATTCCTGTAACGACTGAGCAGTTGAGCTTGCGTTCATCGGGTTCTCCCGGTATTTTTAGGGCTGGCGATGGACTTCCTCATGTCAGCGGAGAAGAGAGATTTACGCTGGATGAATGCAGGAACTCTCTCCAGTATCTGGAGGCCGAGGAGTACAAGAAGACCAGAGGGTACCACATTGCCGCACTGGTGGACAAGGAGGGTATGGTGGTGAGGGCCTACGATGTGGGCAGGCACAACGCCATCGATAAAGCCATCGGGATGGGCGTGAAGAAAAACGTCGAGCTAAGGAAGGTATTCCTTCTGGTATCGGGTAGGATTTCCCAGGGAATGGTGGCCAAATGCGTGCGGGTAGGAATACCTCTGCTGGTCTCCAAGGCAGCTATACTCGACTCGGCAATCGAAAGATGTAAGGAAACCGGCCTATCCGCTGTATCCTTCGCTACAGGGATTGCTATCAGGGGTGAAGCCCTCGCAGTTCAGTCAGATAAGTAACTTTGAATTACTCGGTTCCTTCTACAATGATCTTGGATGAGATCTTGGGGGATATCTGGTACTCTTCTCCCCTAACGCTGACCGCACCATCGTCCTTTAACTCCAGGACGGTTCCCGGCGTCACTCCCATCTTAACTGCGGCAGCGGGAGAGAATATTACTTCATAAGCTCCTGGTTCTGCCTCCGAAAGCCGGTGAATATTGAAGGTGCACTCCTCACAAATCTCGCAATCCGAACTGGCGATAACTCCACACACTTTCTCTGCGACAGCATCATTGACGTGATGCTCCAGCTCACAGCTCAGCTTGTGGGCTTCCTCCTCTTCTATCTCCAGGAAATCCTTGAAGAAGGTCTCAAAGATTCGGTGATACCTCTTGATCTTCCACGCGTACTCTTCACCCTTTTCCGTTAAATAAACTCCATAATAGGGCTGGTAATCAACATACTTCATCTCATGCAGCTTGGAAATCATCTCGGTCACACTGGATGGCTTGACGTTCAGCTTCTTGGATAAATCGTTGGTCTTCACCATCCTCTTCTCAGTACTCTGTATATCAAATATTGCTTCCAGATACTCTTCAACTCGTTCCACATTTTTAGATTGGTCTAAAATTTAAAAAATTTTTTGAAACCCAGAAATGGGGTTTGTGACCTCATTTTCGGAGCCCAATCGACTTTCAGGGAGGGGTCTATTTTTAAGTATTGGCTTGTAGGTGGTGGTGACCAATGAAGTTTCATTCCAATGACTACCGAAGGGCGCTGGAGAGTCTTGGGAGGGATTACCCGGAGAATTTTGGTGTGGTTCAGGAGTTTGCAGAGGATTTGTTGGCTAGTGGAGTTTCAGAGCTGAGGGTTTATTCCTACATGGTTTGTTTGAAGAGGATTCTGAGTATTAATCCAGAGAAGGTTGAGGAGTGGGGTAAAAGGGATGTTAGGAGTGTTGTTAACCGCTTACAGCTGGAGTGCAGGGAAGAAAAGATCAGTGAGAACTATCTTTTGGAGGTTAAGAAGACGTTGAAGAAGTTCTTCAAGTGGATGGGGAAGGAGGAGTCGGTTAGTTGGTTCACCACTGGAGGTAGGAAAAGTAATGTTTCTCCCCATGACCTCATCACTGAGGAAGAGTTTAACGCTATGATGAATGCCTGCATGAACTCCAGGGACAGAGCACTAATCTCTCTTTTGTACGAGACTGGGGCTAGAGTAGGTGAGATCGGCAGTATGAGGGTGAAGGATGTGTCCTTCGATGATCATGGAGCAGTGGTCTGGCTACCGAAATCTAAGACAGTGAAAAGGAGGTTAAGAGTAGTTTATTCCGCCAGATACCTCTCCGAATGGCTCTCAGACCACCCCACAAAAGATCCTGAGAGAGAGTTATGGGTGAAGCTAGCAGGCAAAAACCGCCACCAAGGAATGGTGTACGACGACATCAGAGTGCAGACACGAGAAATAGCCAAAAGAGCAGGGATAAACAGGAGAATCTACATGCACCTATTCAGGCACACCAGAGCAACAAAACTACTCACCAAAGTCTCAGAGTCAATCGGAGCCAAATACATGGGATGGATCCCAGGAAGCAACATGGTAAGAACCTACGTCCACCTAGCAAACGAGGATGTCGATGAAGCCATACTACAAATGCACGGCATCAAAACCAACGAAAACAGAAAAGACCTAGAAGTAAGGCAATGCCCCCGATGCACCCAAATAAACCCCGGATCCAGATACTGTACTAGGTGTGGGCTACCCCTGAACGAGGAAGCAGCCCAAGAAGTCCAAGAATGGGAGAACAGAAAAACAGAAGCCCTAAACCAACTATCCAATCCAGACATGCTGCAAATGATGATGGGAATGCAACAAGAAATAAACAAACTCAAAGGTAAACTACAGGAACTAAAAGAAGAATAAACCAACATTCATTCATAAATCTACCTCCTTTTAGTTATCCATATACTATTTTTTTTGCTACTTTATAAAATATTTGGTCTTAATTGAATTTATTAATTAATTATAAT
>CAZQTT010000102.1:0-7708 GCA_964596255.1 uncultured archaeon | reverse complement strand
ATGCACTCATACTAAATAAAACTTTACCAACTTAATTCATGGTAAACCCTAAGTAACTAAGCTAAATAATTATTAAGTATTTATATAATATCACCAATTTCAATAAAATCATAAAAATTGATCTTTATTAAGTATTTCCATTGCATCAATTTATTTTATCAAAGTCTTTGAAGAATAGGAATAGACCCATAGATATAGAGCCCGGTTTATCTTGATAGTATTAATTCATTCCATTATAGGTTGAGCCTATAATAACACTTTAGCATATCCATAATTTCAAATGTGTCGAATATTATCAAGCCTTCCTATATGAATTGATAGTTATTCAGAAGCTATCATTAAGCATAGAAGCCCCACTCTATTAGATTGTTTCCCAACTGCAATAACTGTTATCAAATCCTTTAAACCTGCAAAGTTAGGCGTCACCATGGCTATAAAGTTGTAATCTAATCGTAACCTTTCCCAAAAGAGTAGTTCTGGCTTAAGAGGGTTTTCTCTGACAGCAAAGTTTTATATACCCATATGCTATATCGGACAGAAAATAACACTGGAGATGGTAGAATGGCTGAGAAGAAAGATCATATCAATATTGCCATGATTGGACATGTAGACCACGGTAAAAGTACTCTAATCGGCAGGCTTCTCTACGAGGCCGGAGAGATTCAACAGCATATTATCGACAAGTACAGGAAGGAGGCTACGGAGAAGGGCAAAGGTACCTTCGAGTTTGCCTGGGTTATGGACAAGTTGAAAGAAGAGAGAGACAGAGGGCTTACCATTGATGTCGCCCACAGAAAGTTCACTGCCGGTGGCACAAATGTGACAATCGTCGATTGCCCCGGCCACAGAGACTTCGTCAAGAACATGATCACAGGTGCTTCACAGGCAGATGCCGCCATTCTCGTTGTCGATGTAAAAGATGGAGTTCAGGTTCAAACTAAAGAGCATGTTTTCCTTTCAAGAACGCTGGGAATAAATCAGATGATCGTGGCTATCAACAAAATGGACAGCATCGAATACGATAAGGACAGATACGAAAAAGTAAAAGATGACGTCAAGAAACTGCTGCAAACTGCAGGATATAAGGTTGATCAGGTACCTTTCATACCATCTTCTGCTTATGTGGGTGACAACGTATACAAGAAAAGTGAGAACACCCCCTGGTATGAAGGATCAACATTCTTTGATGCGCTCGGTGCTCTTAAAGTCCCAGAACTGCCGACCGACAAGCCCCTTAGACTTCCCATTCAGGACGTATACACCATTAGCGGTGTAGGAACAGTTCCAGTAGGTAGAATAGAAACCGGTTTACTCAAAACAGGTGATAAGTTAATCTTTGAGCCGCCTGGAGTGTCTGGAGAAGTTAAAAGCATTGAAATGCACCATGAAATTATCAAGGAAGCTTATCCTGGAGACAACATTGGTTTCAACGTCAGAGGACTCGGAAAGAAGGACATTAGAAGAGGGGATGTCGCCGGACATACAAGTAACCCACCCACAGTAGTGAAGGACTTTATAGCTCAGGTAGTAGTTCTGCAGCACCCATCAGCGGTTACTATTGGCTATACACCAGTAATTCACGCTCACACCTCACAGGTAGCCTGCAGGTTCACTGAACTTCAAAAGAAGATGGATCCCAGGTCAGGTCAGGTTAAAGAAGAGAACCCCCAGTTCATCAAGACCGGTGACGCCGCTATAGTCAGAATGGAGCCAACAAGACCAATGGTACTGGAGAAGGCCAAGGAAGTTCCACCAATGGGCAGGTTTGCCATTAGAGATATGGGAATGACCGTTGCTGCGGGAATGGTTCTGGATATAACGCCCAGAAAATAATTTTTAATTTTTTTGTTAAAGTGATTATTATGGCGCCAGTGAAAGGGTATAAAGCAAGGATAAGGCTTTCAGGATTGAAGCACGGAGAGATCGATAAGATTTGCGGTCAGATCAGGGACATAGCGGGAAAGATAGGTGTGGAGATGAGAGGCCCGGTCCCGCTACCGACAAAGAGGTTTGTAGTCCCCATCAGGAAATCTCCGGACGGCGAAGGGACTGAGACGTGGGACCACTGGGAAATGAGAGTGCACAAAAGGCTGATCGATATTGCAGCCGACGAGCGAGCGCTAAGACAGATAATGAGAATTCAGGTCCCCAAAGACGTTAACATTGAGATTGTTCTTGAGAGCTAACTTTTTACTTTATTGGTTAGCTTTTTCTCCATGCTTCTCAAAATCACTTTTTTAGGTACTTCAGGTACAACTCCCAGCGTAGAGAGAAATCTTTCTTCAATCTTAATTCAACTGGGGAAACACAGAATCCTATTTGACTGTGGGGAAGGCACCCAAAGGCAGATGATGCTGGCCAAAACGGGGTTCAAGCTGGATACGATTTTTATCACCCATCTGCATACAGATCATTTTCTGGGAGTCTTTGGTTTGCTGGAAACGCTCTCCTTGAATGAAAGGGAAGAAAAACTTACCATCTACTCCCCAGATGCCAAATTCCTGAGATTCACGTTCAAGGCTTTTGGGTACGAGTATCTCCCGTTCCATGTGGAAGTTATCGAGCTGCAGAAGGGTGATGAGGTCGATTTCGGTGATTTCAAGGTTGTTTCCTTCCAGACAGATCACATTGTGAACAGCCTGGGTTATGCCCTGCTCGAAGAGGATAGACCAGGTAAGTTCGATAGAAAGAGGGCTGAAGATCTGGGCATACCACCCGGACCCCTCTACTCCCAGCTGGTTAACGGGGAGAGTGTGAAGGTCGGTGACAAGGTGATCACGCCCGACATGGTAGTGGGAGACTCCCGACCAGGACGGAAACTAGTTTACACTGGAGATACCCGGCCCTGTGAGAGTGTGGAGGTTATCGATAACCCAGATGTGCTCATCCACGATGGAGCGTTCACTTCAGAATTACAGGAGTGGGCTGAAGAGACCAAACACTCCACTGCCAGAGAGGCTGCCCAGATCGCCAGCAAATCGGATGCAGAGATGCTGGTGCTGACCCACATCAGTGCCAGGTACTCCAAGGACACTACTCCTCTGCTGGAGGAGGCAAAAGAGGTATTTGAGAACACTATAATTGCCCGGGACTTCTACAGCTTCGAAGTTCAGTACAGAGATTAGTTTGGTTTGTTTCTTGTTCTAATTTCACAATTCAGTTATAGTGGCAGCAGTAGGTGCAGTTGTAGGTTGATGGTGGCGAGAGATTGCGCTGCTCGTGGCAGTTGATGCAGTCCGCTATCTCATAGGTCTGGTACCTGTAGGTTACGTTGGGGCTTTCGACTCCTAATTCCCTCAGGTTCTGGCTGAGATTTCCCACTTCCTTCCACCCCAGCATGACAGTTGTATTGTTCCCGTCTATCAGGATAACTGTGGGCATCCCCTCCAGATCACTATTGTTGGCTACATTCAGGCTTTTGTTGGAGCAGTCTGTGAAGTTGGAGACGTCGCAGAAGTCGAATTGGGCACCCACAACTTCCTGCCTCATTTTCTCCATGTAGGGCTTTATCTTCTCACAGCTGGGACATTTGGGAAGATAGTAGAAATAGACCTTAGGAGTTGGAGTATAAGATGGTTTTGTGGATGTAGAGTTGTGATTACCCACAGAGTTATGGTTAACCATATTCCCATTTTTGCTTTGGTTTTCATTTTGAGTGCAACAGGTTAGGGTGAGAGCGAACACGATTAGTGTTAGTACTATTAGGGGGAAATAACGCATAACATTAATTGGTTGGCTTATAATTTAATCCTTTTGCACTTTTTGTTTATGGTAGTAAACGGTAATGTATATAAAAACCTCAGCGCGGATTGTTTCTAAAAAAAATTTTTTATGTTTAGGGGGGTTATGACTTGACTTTCATTTCCTTTTTCCATTTTGCTGATCTACGCACTTCCTGAAAAAACCATTAGACTTTATCTTTGAACCTTGTAGATTTTTATGCCATTTTCATCATAGACAACCTTAGCCCTGGAGAATCTTTTTACTGTATCTTCAGCTTGTGGTAGATTGGACTTCTCCTCTTCGCCAAGATATATGTAGTCCACATCATATTCTTGTACAATCTTTTCCAGGTTTTCTGTGGAGTCAAAACCTTTATCTATATACCTCATTCTATCAAAAATCTTATCCTGATCTACCCCATGACCGAAGGGCCAGTTCGTGTATCCCAATACCCTTAACCTCCCTCCGACCATGGTGGGGGGTGAGTGGATGGAGTGCCAACGTTAAAAACACTGACTCTTGAGTGGTGTTCTCTCGAATCCACAGACCTGCTTGAAGCTGGTTATAGTCAATACATTCGTAATCGGTTTGATTACACAAAACCACTGGAACAGTGGAGAGAGTTGAGAAAACCAGCAGGACGGGGATGAGGTATTTCAATTTAGACCCCTCCAACCAGCCGAGGAATTGTCCTGCCAGGATGCTTATGGGTATCCAAGCTATGAGAAAGAACTTGTACATATCCCAGTTGTTGGGGGTAAGTGAGGGTAGTAAAGGGAAGACCAGCATTAAGGAAGCCCACAAAGTCAGTAGGCTCCATCTTCTTACCCTGAGGATTATCGCCCCAATTGCCATGATCAAAGGCAAGCCCAGGTTCGCCACGTAATGCACTACAATATTATTTTGTACGAATTCATCTACCCACGATGCCTGAAAGGCTTCTCCGGAGCTCAATAAACCCAGAAAAGGTACAAAAAATACCAGAGAGATCGCAAATGGGACTGCACGCCAGATTCTGCCAACCAGTTCCGACCGATATTTGATGAGGTCTCTCATAAGGTAAAGGCCCACAAAGATGTATGAACAAAAAGAGGCCAGAATATGGAAGGGGAATACCAATCCAGTGATAATCCCCGACAGCAAAACGTAATTTCTATTATCATTTTCGTAGCCGATTATAAAAGACTGGAGGGAGAAAACAAGTCCAGGCAACCCTATCAACAGAGGACGTTGCTGTAAGAGGTTATCCACAATTGGTGCCAGATTAAGCATTCCGTCGTAATCCATAACATAACAGGTTAAAGGATTATAATCGCCGGACAATAGAGTGCTGAACAACCACACATAGATGAAACCCCAGCCAAAGACAGCGATTACGCTGGAATAAACCGCTGTCCGCTTAGACCCAAGGATGTAGAGGCTCAGACCCCACATGCTAATGAAAAAGAGGGGGAACAGGAAAGAGTTGACGTAGAGCATCAACCTCGGATAGTAGTCTAATGGTTTCTCCAGAACCGCCGTATGAAGATCGATAAAGTAATGATAGTGCAAGGGTTGGCCGGCAAAGGTGGGGTCTTCCGGCAAGAAATTACCCTGATTCAAGCTCTCAATAATCTCCAGATGGAAGGGAGCGTCCTGCCAGTTCGAGCCGGACAATACTATGTAATCCTCTTTCTCATACCATAGACTTTGGTACAGAAGAGTGAAGGCGAACAAAAAGAGAATGATGAAAATAGCGACCTCTATAACCTTCTCGTTACTTTTCTCCGGCTTCCTGATGAACAGGATTGAGACCGAAAGAAGGACAGCAGAAAGCTGGAGGGTCTCTAAAGAATAACCCCAGAAGAGGGATAAGAAATAGATCAGTTGGGTGGATATCAGAACACTCAGTAAGATATACAGACCGACCTTTCCCTTTAGCTCACCAAAGAACCGCTCCACAATAACGTAACCCGGAACAAATAAGGTTAAAAAAAGAAGAGCGATGAAAAGTGAGGAGCTGGAGAAGATTGCCATAAACAGGAGTGCAAAGAGAAATAAGATTTTGAGATAGTTTATATTGCCCTTCATGACAAACCCTTCACACCTGACCTGACTTTAATTATTTTAGTCCATTGTCAGCTACACCGCTTCGACCGCTTCAAAGAGGAGTTAAAAGATTTTGAGTATAAGCAATTTTTGTTTTAGTAAAATCCATACGTGACACCTAACTTTAGTCTTCACCCTTTAACCTGACAGCTTGTCCAGAACCCAGCTATCAATCCTTGGGTGAGTGTCTTTGTAGTCAAAACTGAGGTTTAGAAGCAGATGATTTGTTCCATTAAAATCTTCAGGACTGATTCCTTCAGTTTCAATAAAGGATGTGTTTGCTACAACCATGGTTTCGTTGTTCCTTTCAGTTCTACTGTAATCAACACTCAGAACCGTATTTTCAGCACTCTTTAGTGTTCTATTTATCTCCCTTAACGTGTAATCATTCTTAACCTCTTCAGAGTAAAGTGAGTAAACACCGGTTGCATTCCGGTAGTTGAAATGGTCAAAGAACTCTTGTAAAATCCTTTGCTCAGGGGTTTGGGAAGTTTTATTTGGGGCAGAGATATCTTTTACCGCCTTTCTGATGGAATCGAAGGGCCAAGCAGTCATCTTCAATTCATGATGAATCACTTTATCCGCCCAATCAACATCCGGTTTGTACTCCACACGATCAATACAACGAAGCGAGAAATCAATGGAAGTATTAACCTTCTCACCATTAACATCCAGAAGCACCTCAGTTTCACCACGAGGATAGTCATATACAGAACCAGACTCAACACCAATCACAAAAACATCATGCTCTTCCGCAAACTCAAGCTCTTTCCTGATATCTTTAACGGAGTAATTACTCATCACAGTACTATTAAACGCCTCAGCAACTTTTGAAGCGTCCCTGATGTTGTATCCCTCCGTAAAGTATAGGTTTATAGGAACAACTGGAGAGCAATGACCACCATGAACCACCTCAACATGAAAAGACGATGTAGGCGTGGGAGTTGGAGCAGACGGAGTTGGAGTAGAAGCAACAGTTGGAGTTAAATTGGGAGCAGTCGTAGGTGTCACCACTTCCTCTTGCTGTGAGCAACCAGTAAAAGCCAGAACACAAATGAATATTAATAAAACCTTGAATTTACTCATTCTGCAACCTCCTCATCAAATAGGCTGCTACAAAACCCGCAATCATAAACAAAGCCTTAAATCCTGGTGTTTCATTAGTTGACTCAGTAGCCCTCTTATCAGGATTAGTTTCTTGTGTATCACACGGGTATGGTGTTGGTGGGGAGATGGGCATCCTACCATGTTCGTTATCTGAGATGTTGTTGCCTGTGATCTCGTTATTGGTAGAAACGTATGCTATACTCTGGTAGTTATCAGTTATAGTGTTCCCGGTGATGACATTGTTTTCAGCTCCTTGAACCTCACAAACCCAACTGGTGAGACCAAGATTCACGCCAACCGAATTATTCGTAATATAATTCCTTTTAACCTCATTGTTATCCGACCTAATATTTACTCCCTTGTGTTCCCCCGAACTGGTGATAGTGAAACCCTTAACAGTAACTCCATCCGCACTCAACCTAAAAACACTGGGAGCAAACTCATCAACACCAACACCAAACACAATACAATCACTAGAACCATTCTCCGACCTAATAACCAATTGTTTGGTCACATTCACATTCTCTCTATAGACCCCATCCCTCACAACTATAGTATCTCCTTTATTTGCATGATCAACTGCACCCTGAATGCTCTCGTAGTCGTCAGGAACATAGATGGTTGAAGCCGCAGCTCCTTGGACACTAAAGAGTAGAACGAATGCAGTAAAGACCAATATTATTCTCATTGTATCCGACCCCTTCTTATTTAATTTCACATCCTTCAGTTTTTTACGTTATGGTAGTGGCTGGTTGCAGGTGAAGGCGTATAGGTGGTAGTGGGAGATGTC
>CAZQTT010000101.1:0-8107 GCA_964596255.1 uncultured archaeon | reverse complement strand
TTGTTTAGAGGTGGTTTTTTATGCGTGCTGCGGACGCTTTTATCAAAGCTCTTGAAAATGAAGGTGTGGAACATATTTTCGGGATACCCGGAGGTGCCATCATTGAAGCTTACGATGCTCTGTGGGATTCAGAAATATCTCACATATTGACCAGACACGAACAGGCTGCTGTTCATGCGGCAGACGGGTATGCCAGAGCCAGCGGTAAAACAGGTGTTGCATTCGCAACTTCTGGCCCTGGGGCGACCAATACGGTCACAGGAATTGTAAACGCTCACATGGACTCTTCGCCGGTGATAGTATTTACCGGTCAGGTTCCCAGTGCTCTTATTGGATATGATGCTTTTCAGGAAGCTGATATAACGGGCATATCCATGCCGGGAACGAAACACAATTATCTGGTTACCGAGTCAGAATCGCTACTTGAGACAGTGAAAGAGGCTTTCTACGTTGCCTCCACAGGTAGACCGGGGCCGGTTTTAATTGATTTACCTAAAGATACCACCATGGCGGATATCGATTTCAAATATCCCCAAAAAGTGGAGCTAATGGGATATAATCCCAAGACCAAAGGACATCCCAAACAGATCAAGAAGGCTGCTGACCTCATCGCTAAAGCGGAAAGACCGGTTATTCTAGCAGGAGGAGGTGTAATACTCTCAGGCGCAAGTGAAGAGGTCCGAAAACTGGCAGAACAAATTCCCGCTTTTGTCGCAACCTCATTGATGGGTAAAGGAGCCATTCCAGAAACTCATCCCCTCTCGCTGGGTTTTGTAGGGATGCACGGAACAAAATATGCCAACTATGCGGTCAGCGATGCAGACCTCTTGATCGCCATCGGATGTAGATTCAGCGATAGAACCACCGGAAAAGTGTCAGGGTTCGCCCCTCATGCTAAGGTGGTCCATATAGATATGGATGCTGCTGAGATCGGAAAAAATGTCAAGGTGGATGTCCCCATAGTGGGTGATGCCAAACAGATTATTTCCAGCCTTTTGAGCAATATACAGTACAGGCAGAGAAAGGAATGGTCTGACAAGGTGGATAACTGGAAGAAAGCATTCCCCCTCAAGTACACCAAGGATGACGGCAAGTTGAGACCTCAATACGTTATTGAAAAGGTTTACGAGCTGGCTCCAGACGCCATAGTTACTACGGAAGTAGGCCAAAATCAAATGTGGGCTGCCCAATACTTCAAGGTAAAGTATCCCCGACAGTTTATTTCCAGCGGTGGTCTGGGGACCATGGGCTTTGGTTTCCCTGCAGCCATTGGAGCTCAAACAGCATTTCCGGACAGACAGGTTGTGGATATAGCCGGTGACGGTAGCTTCTTGATGAACATTCAGGAGCTGGCAACCTGTGTGGATTTCCGCATACCAGTCAAGGTGTGCGTGGTCAACAACATGTTCCTGGGAATGGTGAGGCAGTGGCAGGAGCTTTTCTACGATGAGAGGTACTCCCAAACCTGCTTGAGATACAAAGAAATGAGCTTTGAAAAGATCACAGAAGGATTTGGCGGTGTGGGAATGACGGTTGAAAAAGTCTCCGAGGTTGAAGATGCCCTCAAGGAAGCATTTGAGATAAATGATCTGCCAGTGGTCATCGACTTCAGAGTGGAGAGGTTGGAGAATGTCTATCCCATGGTACCGGCTGGAGCTGCTATAAACGAAATACTGGACGAAGAGGTGTGAGCAATGAGGCACACAATAGCAGTTCTGGTTGAAAATAAGCCTGGTGTCCTGGCCAGAGTTTCCTCTCTGTTCAGAAGAAGAGGTTTCAATATACACAGCTTGGCAGTGGGAACTACGGAAAGAGAAGATGTCTCCCGCATGACCATTGTGGTCAGTGGCAATGAAGAGGTAATGGAGCAGGTTATCAAGCAGTTGAACAAGCTCATTGAAGTCATAAAAATAAGTGACGTAACTGAAAACAGTGTAGAAAGAGAGCTTACCATGATAAAGGTTGCCGCCACTTCCGAAAACCGGGGAGAGATAGTGGAGATAGCCAATATCTTCAGAGGCCGGATCGTGGATGTTGCCAAAGACAGTATGGTTATAGAAATTACCGGAGATGAAGAAAAGCTGAAGGCTTTCGTTGACCTCATGAGGCAGTTCGGGATCAAAGAGCTGGTAAGAACCGGAAGAATCTCCATAACCAGAGGAGGAAGAATTATACAAGTATAAACCTCAACAAATTCCTTCTATATCTTATTTCCACCGAGTGTTGTAGATCAAGATTTTCCAAAAACAGCTTGAAAGTTATCCTCTCTTTTCCTCTTTTAATAAAATTTGTATCAAAGTTTGCAGCTTTATCGAGCCATTTGGTGGTTAAAAAAGGTGCCTGCTGTTGCTCAATATCTCTCTAATGAGCTTTTTGTAAAAATTTGTTGATCAGCTGGAGAGAAAAAAATAGGGAAGAAGACAAAAGACATACTACCATTGTGATTTTGCTTTTAAAATGTATTTCTAAAAAGGCAAATCTGTTGGGCTGTTCTTATTATAGTATAAAGCAAAATAAAACATCATAAAGCTTCCTAAAGTTTTAGGACAAAGAACTTGGGACATCATACTCAAAATGGTGAAAGTTTCTTTATTAATTTCAAAATTCAAATTAATTTTAGTGGTTGAAATGAAATGGAGATGGCTAACTGTGCTGGCAACTCTGTTGCTGGTGGCAGGCAGTGGGACGGCCCAGCATGATGATGACGGCGGGAAGGTCAGTGGTGCTGAAGTCAGTAAACATACCCATGCTGATGTGGAGTTAGATAAAAAGGACACTGAAGATAATAATACAGGTGTAGGGAATAAAGGTGACATAAAACAGAAAATAGAGAAAAATGATACGAGGAAAGAGAAAAACAAAGAGAATCTTGAAGAGCGACTGAAGAATAAACTACAGCTTAAAGAAGAAAATGGGACCGGTGAGAATGAAAACAATGCCCATGAGAACAAAGCCAATCAGAAACAAAAAATAAAGGAGCGGATTAAAGAGAAGATTAAGCAAGCAAGATCAGCCACTGATAATGCCAAACAAAAATACAAAGAAGCTAAAGAGATGTATTCCAAAGCAAAACAGGGAGATAAAGCAGCAGCCCATATCCATGCCAGAACAATGATGCAAACAGGAATTAATTATATAGATGCATGGCTGGAAAGAATTGAACTTCAGACACTCGACTCAGATCTGGATAACGAAACCAAGTGGGCCATTTTGGAAAAGATTGACGATTACAGAAATGATACCAGAAAAGAAATGGAAAAAATCAACAACACTTCAAATTTGAGCAAAATGAGAGAAACTGCCCGCGAACTCAATTATCAGTGGAAAGACATCAGATTGTTTATTAAAGCTACTGGTTACCGAATTGCAGCTGGAGAACTGAAGAATATAGTTGAGAAGACTGAAAATTTGGAACCTAAGATAGAGAAGATGAGAGCCAACGCCAATAATACTACAAGATTTGATTTGTTTGTCTCCAATTACCATCACAACCTCGAAATGGCAGAAGAAAACTTGGACGAAGCCGAAAACGTTCTTGCAAACGCAACAACTGTCCAAGAGGTGATGAAAGGTCACAAGATGGTATTTAAAGCTACCAATAACCTCAAACAGGTTTTCAAGGACATTAGACTGATGAAAAATGAATTTCTGGCCTGATGGCCTAAATCCAAAAATTGGAGGTGAATATTATGTATGAAAGTAAAAGTAGAAATCATTCATTTTCCCTTGTGGAAGATATTATAGGGCTCAGCTCGGCAACCTCAAAATACTCTGTAACTCTTACCAAGAATGTAAGAGATTGGCTGGACATTAAACCTGGCGACAAAGTCGCCTTTGTGGAACGGAATGGAGAAATTATCCTCAGGAAATCTTAAATTGGAGGTGATTTAGATGAGGAGTAATAAGAATAAATGGCTGAGTATCTTGGCCGCAGTATGTGTTACGGCAATGATGTTCGCTGGTTGTGGAGATCAAGGCGTGGAGCACAACCTGCCCCCAAGCACCACCACCCCAGCCAAAACTGCTGAAACAACTGAGACACCCACTGCAGCTTCCGAAACACCTAAAACTTCAACTGAATCGACCACTCCCTCTACTGAACCCACTAAAGCCCCCACAGCAGAAACCACCCATAAAACCTCAGGTGGAGGCGGAGACAGCTCTGTTATTTCCACTGTTTCATCGGCAGTAGATAATGTTGTTAATTCAATAGGTAGCAATGACCAAAAAGTAGAAGACGGAACCTTCCAGCTTTTGGTGAGTGATGCACCTGCTGACATAGAAGATTTTGAACATTTGAATGTCACACTGTCAAAAGCAAGAGTATTCAGAGTTGGTGGTTATAACTATGGTCACGGTTACGGATATGGTCTCGGTTATGGAACTGAAGACGGGCAAGGAAAATGGTTTGAGAAAGATCTGAATGATACAGTTGTAGACCTTACTACACTAATAGGAGACGATGCTCAACATATCGAGAACTTAACATTGCCTCAGGGTAAATATACTAAAGTAGAGCTCTATGTGGGGAGCGTTGATGCTACGCTGAATAACATTGATAACAGCAAAAAAGGTGCAAATACAAATGTAGACGTAAAAGTACCCAGTGACAAGCTGATGATAACCAAGAACTTCTTTATAGAACCCAATGAGGAAACTATGTTTGTCTTTGATATAAACGTGGTTAAAAGAGGTAATAGTGGTAAATACAATCTCCAACCCGTTATTTCAGAAAGTGGTGCAGTTGGTGAGGGTAAGGACGTCAAACATGTAAATATTGTAAAGGACTAGCTAGATTGTAAAAACCCGATAGAAATCTGAAACCTAAAAATTGTACCTCCTCTTCTTTTATTTTTTTGAATTTATGCCTTCTTTTAAAATCTTACTAGTCGAATTTTACGTCCATGTGGAAAGCTATTACTTCTATTACTTCTATTTTGATAACCAATGAGATAGGGGAGGTAGAATTGATTTGATAATTATATACAAAACCAGTAAGATTAGTAGAATAGAATAGCCCCCCAGGATAACTTGCCGGGTAGTAGGTTGGAGGGCAGGTTTAATAGGTTGGAGTAAACAACACACATCCTAGGGGGGTAAGATTAGTTTGTAAATTATCCTTAAAAAACCTTGTGGTTGAGGTTGGGTAAAAACCAGCTCAGCTCCAGGCTGAGCTGTTAAAGATATTAAAGAGGTTGGAGAGTCATTCTCCCCCTAGGATACAAAAGAATCCTATCTCTCCAACCTCTAATACATATTTTATTTTCATAATTAATAAACCTTTTGAACCTCTCACATACCATAGTAAAAACAACGATTAACTAATGCCAAAAGTTGCAATCTTTTACTCTGTATTCACGACTAAATACTCAGAATATAATTTAAGGTCTTCACCATCGTTTACCTCATTAAAAGCGCCACATGCTTATCGGTTTGATACCTGCTCTCTTTTCATAGACTCTTTTCATAGACCGAAGCAGCGTTATGTAAGCTCTGAGAAACCCAGCTCTATTGATGGCCAGTCTTCCCTAATTAACCGGAGTGCTTGCCTATTACTTAATATTGTTCCTCAAAAAGTACTTAAGTGGATATGTGGTAAGCTTTTTCACTTGTGAAAGTTTCAGATGAAAAATTTCGAAAGCTTTAAATAGCTAATCAACTTATTATTACAATTATGATAGGGATGGGTATGAGAGAAATGGCTTCAAATCTTGATGAAGTTCTAGAAAAGGGAGAAGAACCCGAAGAGAAGGTAGCAGAGCTTCTAGAGTACGTCGGCCTTATAGAAAAGAAGAGTGGTAAATATAGATTGACAAGAATAGGCGAAAAGTTCCTGGAGCTTCCTGTAGAATAAACTGAAGGAAAAATACTCCTTGACTTAAGCCTCTACTCAATTAGATTGTTAGATTTATCTCAATCTGAATATATTTCTACAAAATTTTTCTATCTGTGGATTGGATTTCATTTTAAACAGCTAGAAGAAAAATATAGAGTTTATTTGTTTTAGTTATTCCTGGAATATGTTCTTTATATCTGGATGCAGACCTTCGCCCACTTTTTCGATGGCTTGTTGTCTAATTCTTTTTATTTCTTCGTTTTTCTCGTTGAATTCGGATTTGGAATAGAGCTTCTCCGGATGTAAGTAAACATCATCGACGTATCTTACTGCTTTAGGAACCATGAAACCAGTTGGAGAATCTACCCATTCTTCAAGACCTCCCCTCAACAAAGAATCCAAAACAGAAATGGTCTGTTCCAGCTTTATATCCTGGTAAGAATGACCTTCGCCTATACCACCGGTGTTGAGCAGATAGAAACTGACATCGGGAACTCCTTGCAGTATTTCATAAAATCTATTGGCGTGGTAAGCCCTATCACCGGCAACGAAAGGGTCGTAGAAAAAGACACTTCTTATTTTGCCGGCTTGAGTTGGATCTCCTGCAGAAGATTCCATCGCCTGTCCTACTACCATCATGGCTACGGCCTGTTTCAGTGTTAACTTGGATATAGCGGGTATGGTTGGACCCCTGGTTATCAAAATGAGGTTATCTACTTTGGGCACGTCTATGTGATCGCTGGCATGCATGAAATCTCTTCTCTGGATAACTGCTCTACCGTTAGAGGTTCTCTCAAAATTATACAGGTCAAAATCACTTTCCTCTGTGACATATACGTTTTCACATAGTGTTTCGGGTTTCATTAGGCCATAGTATATCTCCATCTGGTCTCTGGGATTGACACCCTCAGTTTTTACGAATATTCCCCCCGCCTCAAAACCGTAGAAAGAGCCATCGGGATAGAGAGTGCCTCCATCATCCTGAATGAGCCATGATTTCTCTCCCTGCTTTCTTGCCAGGATCTTGGAAGTCAGAGTTGTTTTTCCATTGGCCGATAGGGCCATTAGTACTGTTCTTACGGTCCTATAATCACCATGCACTGACTGGAGATAATCTTCTCGGCAGCCACCATGGAGGAATAGGCCGCCTTTTTTGACTTTGGCCCCCCAGTCCTCAGCAGCAAAAACTCCTTTTTTGTATTCTCCTATATAGTTGCTGTTCCTTACTATTTTGATAACTCTTCCATCATCAAGTATTGCCAGTCTTATAGTAATATCTTTCTCCGGAAGAGGTTTAGATTTGTTCTCTTCAAACGCCTCATCCGAAAAGAAAACTACCTGATAATCCGGTTCCTCAACTTTCTGTCTTCTCACATGGAAGAGATTGCCACCTCCATAGGCAATATGAGCAAATCTCTGGGGGACAACTAACCTTACAGTTGTTTCACTATTTTTATTTCCCACTACTCTGTCGATGGCGATTAGATTCTCTTTATCGAGATAGTTTTCGCACTGCTCCAGCAGCTTCTTTTCTTCCTCTCCAAAAGGTTGGTCTTTGCTGTTTTTGGTAAACTTAGCTGCTCTGGAAGTTGGGTCGCTTTCCGCCACAAAATTCCTGTAGATCGTTTTTACCGCCCCTGGTTCTTTTTTGACCATAGCTCTTAACTCTCTTCTGGATGGATTTTCAGCCAACCGACCTTCATCCAACGCCTTTTTGTATATCCTATCCGCAGCATTGGCAAATTCTTCCAAGTCCAACTCTGACATATAGCTACACCCTTCTAACTTAACCGGATTTTCCGAAACCTTAATTTTTGTAACTGCGATAAAAACTTTTTTGCTCCCATCCTCAAAATTACTTGTAGAGTAAGTTTTTACTGTATTACAAACTAAACTATAGATGAACATATTCCTTACCACACTACTGCTATCACAACTTATTATAATTCCGACTGACCCTCTCCCCCTCTACACCACAAGCCGACTGACGCCAATAAGTAGCTCACCCAATTCCTAACCAAAATCCATAACTATTATTAAATTAGTAGTATATTATATGGATGATTTTGTTAAAACTGTAAAAGAGGGATCCAGAATACTTGATTTAAGCATATAGCCATTGAATGTTGTTCCAGATGTTTGTTTATTCGGGTTGTATGTATTTTTTTATTCTGTTTTTTATTTGGTGGATTAGCATATAGCTGAATAGGATGGTCAAGATCAGCATTAGGACTACGTAAATTATGGAGAGTTCGTTAATGCTTAGTTGAA
>CAZQTT010000100.1:0-8179 GCA_964596255.1 uncultured archaeon | reverse complement strand
TTGCATCCAGAAATATCAGCTAAAATGATAGGTTATTTTCTGGCAAACCCTAAGTGTGTTATGTGAGAGTAGATGTATGTAATCAGCTGTACCATATTTCTGGCCATCTGAGCAACACCCGGTATAGTTCCTGACGGGCTAGTTGTGCGCTGGAAAGTTCTTCCTGTCGTCCCATCTCCTAACCACAGATCATCTGTGTTTGATCCATAACCTGGCTGCTCATCATCTTCGAATTTTATTTGATCATTACCATAGGCATCAAAAGCTTGAGGCATGGGGAAGATCCATCCGGCTGCATTCTCAATGTTTCTTAACGATACGTGTCTATTGATGAAATGGGACTTACCACAGGTCCTGGAAGTGACTACAGGAGCATCTCTAGGATCTCTTTTAAGCAGTAGTTTCTCTATTCCCCTAAACATCTCACCATGGACGTATGCTGCAGAAACTTTGCTATTGTTTATTCTATTAGTAAGTCCTAGTTGACCTCCAACCCTTGCTAATGGGCTTATCTTAACGTATTTTGGCATTCAAATCACCTCCCAAAATAGTCCTTGTCGTTCTCTGAACCATAACCTGAAGTGGTCGATGGTATCCATTCTTTGTCTTTTCTAGGCATTGAAACCGCGTGGCACGTGTAACAAGCAACTCCCTTGCCTTCATAATCGGGTGTCGCTCCCGAAGCGTCACCAGGTATTTTTCCTGCGGCCAGAAATTCAGAGTGCTTGCTCTCTATGAAGAATCCTCGTCCCAGCACATTATCAGGGAATGTTGTAGTACTGCAACCATTGCACGGCGCTCCAACTGCAACACACCAGCTCCCATCAGTTACTGTAATTGGGTTGTCTCTATCTTTGTTCCAATTACCAACACCATATAGGTTCCAGCTACTTGCTGGTGCTGATTCACCATTATTGAACGAACAATTATTGAAAGTTGCAGGACCTCTGCAACCTAGTCTTAGCAAGCACTTTCCTGGATTGTCAATAGCATCTTCAAAATCAGTAGCAAAGATTGAGTTCTCAAACGCACCAATTCTCTCACAGCTATTGTGAACCTGTTCGTTAAAGAGGGGTTGCCAGCCACCGCCATCCAGCTTAAGTCTTGTAGGTCTATACCATTGATCTAGTGTGATAAAACGTGGTTGTCCATCTTGATCAAAACCTCCTGCTAAAAGGGCGGCAATCGTTAGTATCAAATGTTCTGGGTGGGAGGGACAGCCATCTAGGTTGATCACAGGTTTGTGGAGTCCTGAAGGTGATATAGGGTCATATCCATAACCTGGTCCAATATAACCTGGTAGATCTTGTAGCCATCCAAATTGCGCACTTGTAGCTGCATCCTCTAAAAAGTGCATTAAACCTTTTGCTCCTGTAGGATTGGGATTTCCTCCAGGTACGCCACCAAAGCTACTGCAATTTCCGTAAGCAATGAAAGCCACAACGCTGTCGTAACTATGTAACTCTTTTATAATTTCAGCAATGTTCCACATTTCTCCTTCTCTATAGGTATTGCTTCCCTTATTCTTCATTCCTTGAACGCAAAATCCAACAGCCTCATTATCTCCCCAGTATTCGTAAGGAATTGCTCCCTCAACAATTACGTAATTTTTCTGACTACTATTGAGGACATCATTAAGCCACTGCATAGCATCAACGTACGTTCGATCTTCAGGTTCAGATGTTGGAGCTTCCCACTCTGCTCTTCCGTATGCATTATACTCCTCTCCATCATCTGAAACATAAACTCCAGATTGTGGCATCAGAGTAGAATGAAACTCCAAATCAGTATTTGTGACATTGCTTGGGCCACCTATAACCTTGAATAGGTTTGTTGTGTAACCGCTATTGTTAGTATAGTCAGGGGTACCATGGGAAGAACCCAATTGGCTTAGGTTACCACACCACTGAAGCGCTGATACCGTACATCCCTCACAACCTTGAGCTTTTATCCAGATGAGGTTCGTGTTTTCATTATTCTGCATAATGATAGCCATTGCCTGCTCTAAAACATTCTTATTCATGAACGTCGCTGCTGCCCCTGCTCCCGCCGAAATTTTCAGGAAATCTCTTCTACTTACTTTCATTTTTCTACCACCTCTCTAAAAATAAATTAGTGTAGGTTGTCTTCGTAGTCGTCTTGTGGTACATATCCATAAGTTGCGTTCGTACCGTTAGCAAATACATAAGCCTGGTCGTAGTCCTTATCCGCTACATATGCGCCATAATCTACTACAAAGTGTGTCTCTTCTCCATCTGCACCGAAGTCTGTTGTATTGTACCACAGGCCTGAAGCATCTGTACCTTCGAAATTCGGATCATTTCTATTTGCGTCTGCATCCACTGCAAATGCGAAGGTCATGTACTTCTTCCATGTGAAGTTGATCTTCACTTCAGCATGGGTATGACAAGCAACACAAGCTTCAGTTCCGTTAGGCATCTGGTCATCATCTTCCGCAGCCTTCACAAACGGCAAGTGCGGGTCGTTCTCGAATGCATTTGCTTCTGGGGTATGGCAATAGTCACAGGGTACAACAGTTGCAGCATGTTTTCCTGCCGACTTACTAACATCACCAGGGTACAATGGTTCTACCTGGTGGCATAACACACAAGCTTCCCAAATGGGGTATGTGTTCCCGGGGGGATGGTAGTTGGCTGAGCTCTGGAATTCGTCTGCTACGTCTGCGTGGCACTTCTCACACGGCAGGGCTTCTTTGTAATACCATGTGTGCTGCCCCGCAAAAAGCGTCATAGTCGAGGGCAACACCAGTACTCCTATGGCAAAAACTGCCAATAGCACTAAGGCTATTCTAACTATTTTTCTTTCCATTTTTTTCCACCACTTGATGGATAATAAGCCTAATTTAAATGATTAAGGAAGTAGCAGCCTCAACAGCGTGCAAGTAGCATGCAAAGAAGATTTAAAGCACGCTGTAGAGCATGCTGATTTTAACCAAAAATTCAATTTTTCACAGTCATAAAAATTAACCAACTCATGCTAACTTTAATTAATCCAGCAAATATTTTATATCTCTGTATCATTTTATTTTCCATGGAATCTTCCAAAACCAGTGATTCTAAACCACCCAGTTCATTATCAACTCTTTACAAATATTTCGCATCCTTGAATGACCGCATTAACTCTATTGGCTTGAATGAGAAGCATATACTGCTCTTAATTCTGTTAATAGCAGCAGTATTCGCTTTTTACCCTCACATGGGCTACGATTATCCCGTACACAGGGACGAATGGATTCATCTAGCTCATGCCAAAGAGATCCTGGAAGCCAACAATATAGTCCACGAGAACCCATACTACGGAGGTACAGTAAAAACTGACCTTGAACTCGGTTTCCGGCTGTGGTTGGCTGAATTGCTTTCCGTATCTGGTTTGTCGGAATGGGTGCTAATGAAATACCTTCCCATCTTCATCAGCTGCTTTCTTACTCTTTCCGCGTTCGTTCTTGGCAGGAGGTTGGGTTATGGACTGGAGGCCGCCTTTTTTACTGCTCTCATTCCCACTTCCATTAATCTGTTGGGTCCGGCTTTTGTGGTTGCTGTTGCCCTCGGTTCATCATTTCTTCTGCTTTCAGCATACATTGCCTTCAAGGAGAACAAAAGAGTGGAAGACTTTATCGTCTTCTTCCCCTTCCTGCTTTATCTCTTTTTGGTGCATCCTCCCACGGCCATTGCCGCCTACATACTCCTCATTTTCTATGTGGTTGTTTATAAAGACGTGAAGATCCTTGGTGCGCTGGTGGCACCTTTTGTGCTCTTCATTTTATTTGTGCCCCGGTTCTCTTCAACCTTCTTTTCCCTATCATTAGAGAGGATTCAGGAGCTGATAACCTTCAGCACTTTTGTGCAGTTCGGCAGTCCCGCTGAAGAATACGGCTTCATTGTTGTTATACTCGCTATTCTGGGGATTGTCCGCTCTCAACGAAAAGAAGCCCCCATAGTGATAGCTCTGATTCTGCTGCTGTTTTTAAACAACCTGTACTCCCTATTCGGTGAAATACCACTGCTTATGCCAGAGCGCAATTATACCTACATAATTCTACTTACCTCCGTATTGGCCGGTTACGGTCTATATCAGATAAGAAGCAAGGCTGTGGTTATTGCACTAATAATTGTGGCCCTTCAAGTTGGTTCTTCCGTCCAGCTGCAGATGAATGAAGATTACTACTATATATTGAACGAACAGGAGTTTCAAGACTTTCTGTATATAAAGAATAATGTAGAGGGGGTTAAGGTTCTCCTGCATCCATGGGAAGCATTTGCATTTCCAGCTGTTGCAGAAAAGAATGTTTACACCAGTTTCATCAGCCAGGGAAGTGATAGAAACGAGAAAGCGCTAAGTTTTCTACAATACGGATGCTCAGACACGGATTTCTTGATAAAAAATAACATTGACATAGTTTATTCCTCCCAATGCCGCCCCAACGAAGACCTAAAAGAAGTTAAACAGAACATCTACGTTCTCAATGATACAATAAATAATAATAACAAATAATAATAAATAACTATTTGACAATAGTCCAGAAGTGGATTTCGTATTCCTTGCCGGTGTCTGTTGTAACATTTACCTCTACCTTCTTCTTCTCATATCTGTATTTAGAGGTGTTCGTTTCTTGAGTTATCAGTATATCTCCCCTGTTGTTCTTGATTTCCATAGTTTTATTGATCAAGTTATAGCCGTAAGAGGAGAAGTTGGCCAGTCTTTCCTCTGAAAGGAATGGTGTTGACTCTACTGATGAGTTGGTAGTTTCCTTGGTGCTGTAAGAAAATGTGTAATTCTCCCTGGAGTTCAAATTCAAGTCTACTTTATTCTGACCTATTATATCCATTTGAACCTTATCTCCAGTCCAGATGGGCTCATCAGTTCCTGCCAGAATATCTACTTGTGATTTGTTCAAGTTTATTTGTTTTACACTGCCATCCTCTCTTACCAGCAGTATCTTTCCTGTTTCCTGTCTATTGAAGATTAGGTGTTTTGTTTCTTTACTGGTTTCACTGGTAATGTAGCGGAGAGTAGGTTCCTGAGGAGAGAATGATATCCCCACGGTTGCGTTTTCTCCTGGGTCTAAAGTAAAGGAGTTTGTGGTGATATTCCGATCTCCAAAGGTCGCCAGGTAATTATAAGTGGTGATGTTTTTCTCGTGGGAAACCACGGTAAAGTTAAATTCCACCTTTTCTCCCACCTGGACACCTCTGGGCAACCCAGCATGGTCCTCAAAGTAGAGCTCCGAGAAATAGGAGCCCATAGGAACATTGGTTAAGACCAGAAAAGCAACAATGATAATACCTATAACACTGGCACCAATTATTGCGTAGGTAGTTGCCTTTTCTTTGTCCATGACATCAGTTCAAGAGAACTTTGAAAAACCTTTGTGTTGATACCTGTCTGAATTATAATAGAGTAATTGAATACCTTCTAAGTTAGTATGGAAACTTTTATTAACCTCTTTTTACTATTGGGCTAGTATGAAGAGCTTAATTGATTTTGCTTTAAAGGATAAGTACTCTAAGGTGAAAGAATTGGGGGACAAGCTTTTGGATGACATCTTAAGAAGAGTAGTCGGGGATTCCTTCAGGATACCCGATAGTGGGCATGTGGACTGTCCAGAGAGGATAAGGGATCCACTTCCATTTGGATTTGGACTTAGATTTGGAGCTTCAAACTCCTCCAAAGCCCCTTGCAAAAGCAAGGGATAGTTCACATACATTTAACTGTTTATAACCAAGAAAAAAGAGAAGAGGTAATAACATGATAGACCGTAAAATGCCTGTGGACCTTCTAGCTGTAATAGTGTTCGTGATCTTATCTGCAGTGTTTGTTACCGTTCCTGTGTTGAACGAAACGATCATCAGACCTATTCTGGGGATTCCTCTTGTCCTTTTTGTTCCTGGCTACGCGCTGATCTCCGCCTTATTCCCCAAAAACGATGACCTGGACAGTATTGAGAGAATTGCTCTCAGCATCGGGTTGAGCATATGTGTGGTGGTTTTCGCTGGCCTGGTACTGAACTTCACTCCCTGGGGCATAAGGTTGGGGCCCATCCTATTGTCTCTTTCCGTATTTACTCTTGCTTTAGTCGGTGTGAGCGCCCTGAGGAGGATGAAGGTGCCAGCTTCAGAGAGATTCACTGTTTGAAGGCAAATGTTAATAAATATTGAAAGAATCATATTTTATTATAGATGGAGACATTAAAGAAGCTACGGCAACGGAAGGAGTTAAGGAAAAAAGAGCTGGACAGAAATCTAGAAAGAATAAAAAAACAACTCATAGATATGGGTGCCATAAAGATTATACTGTTTGGCTCCTACGCTCAAGGACAGGTTAGAAGTTCAAGCGATATCGACCTTCTGGCTATAATGCCCTCAGATAAGCCAGGAAGAGATTGGATGGGGAAGATATACGAAGAAGTGGAGCGAGAGGTGGATTGTGATATAATTGCTTATACATGGAAGGAATTGGAGGAAAAAATTCCGGTAAGCCGGTTTTTGAGGTATGCTCTGAATACAGGGAAGGTTATATATGAGAGAGAATCGTAAAGCTGAGGCAGTCCGGTGGTTGACTCAAGCAGAAGAGGAATATAAAGATGCTTACAATTTGATGCAGCAGAACCGGTACTACCTATCTCTATTCCTTTGTCAACAAAGCACTGAAAAAGCCTTGAAAGCCTTCGTATACCTCCAAGAAGATGAGCCACTGTTTACTCATTCTGTTGCAGTTTTACTGAGAATAGCTATGGAGATAGATTCCGATTTTGAAGAGCTTAGAGGAGCAAAAAGGCTGGATGATTACTACATCCCAACCCGCTACCCGAATGGGCTACCCGGTGAAGTTCCCTTCAAGTATTATGACGATCCAGAGGAAGTTGAGAAGGCATTGAACTGGACTAGAGGAATTATACGGTTGGCCAAGAAGAAAATCGAGAACTATCCGGAATGAAGATACTTGGGGTTTTCATTCTGCCCAAAAACAAAAGAATTCAAAACTTTATAATTAAATCTACTTTGAAAATATGAAAAGGATAATAATCGGTGTTTTACTCATTTTTGTTTTGCTGTCACTTTGCACGTATCATTGGCTTTATAACGACGTTCATCAGGATTATCCCGAGACCGAAGATGTAATTATGGACGCCAATAGGTTTGTAGGGAGTAAAATATCTGTTTATGGTGTTTTTAATGGAGAGGGGTTAGTCATCAGTCATGGAGGCGACAGCAAAGTTCTGGAGGTACAATCCTTGTCCGAAGTGGAGAGAGGTGATAGGGTTGAAGTGTTGGGATTATTGGAGGATGAGAGCACTGTTGATGCAGAGAAGGTTATTATTTACCCCAAATGGACCTATTACTCCATCTTCATTCGATCAGTGGTTGCCATACCTCTAGTGCTACTTGTGTTCTTCAGGAACTGGTCCTTCAGCTCAGAGTTCAGGTTCAGGAGGAGATAGTATGCCCGACTGGCTGACCCACATTCTGTTCGCCTACGTATTATGTGTGGTCTTGAGCTTTAAGTTTAATTCATTCAGGGATAACAGGAATGTTGCGGTGGTTATGGTCGGTTCTTTGGTTCCTGACCTGGCTAAGGTAGAGTTGCTCTTTAACTGGATAGGGGTGGAGGTGGGAGATTTTGTGGCTCCTCTCCACACTCCTGTTGGCTCCCTATTTTCTGCGGGATTGGTTTCTTTGCTGTTCTACGGGTCAATTCTGGTGTTTTCTTTGCTGGTAATGGGTTTTGCAACTCATTTTGTGCTCGATATGTTGCTGGGACATGTGAGCGGTGGAATGTTGATGTTGTTCCCTTTCAGCTGGAATAAATACCAATTGGGGATTATACATTCTGGTGACTATAACATTACTGTGGTTGTTTTGGTGGTGGCTGTTGTTTTATTCCTGCTTGATCTTAAGTAATTACCAAATAAATGAAATAAAGCTAATGGATGAAAGAAAAGTGAGAAGGTCGTATGGAGAGTTTAGAATTTATTATAACACAGAAACAATCGATTTTGATCTGTGAGCCCCAGAAAGAAGGAATATTCAAGGGAAGTGCCAAGTAGTGATAGCCATAATGGGTCAGCTTCTCACGGCTGAAGTCGTGAGCTTGCAGGGGTTCATTATGCTATGCATTCACCCCTACATTAGGCACGCTGACGGGTGCCCAAACCCCCTGA
>CAZQTT010000099.1:0-8185 GCA_964596255.1 uncultured archaeon | reverse complement strand
TGGTAACCTGTTCATCTTTCATTTCCTTGAATATCTCCACCGCCTCAGCAACCTTTTTGGCGCTGAAGCCTCCTGCATTGCCCATCTGTTGAATTAGTTCCGGGACAGTCATCTCTTTTTTGATCTCGATGTCCTCTACACGTTCCATTTTCTTATTCTCTTTACTCATAACCCTTCACCTGTCAACAGGAATAAAAATTCGTGCCCTTATCTAACATCACCTCAAAAAAATCATGTTTTTATACACCATACTCGAAAGCGATGGTATGCCCGAATGCTTTAAATGTGGAGAGAACCGGAGGAGGGTAAAAGATTATTATGGGCTACCAATATGCAATAAATGTTATTCTGAATTGGAGTTGCACAAAATAGTTGAAAATGAGGTGGGCAAAGACCCCTTCCTGGAAAGAATAACTCAACCTGATGACCACCAATACATTAAAGCACTAAATACATTCGCATCATCATTCCCCTCAACTTCTTCTTACGATGTGTTGAGGATGTGTGTGGTAAATATTGAGAGCTTTGATATGAGCAGTATTACTATAAACTCGTTCATTATAGGCGCCCGCTCTGTACTGATTTTCGGTAAAGGTGGAGAGGAACAAAAGCAGGAGCACGAGGTAGACGATAACAGACTGCATTTTCTCCTCAATCTGGGCAACCTGATAGGGATAGCAATAATTGGGAACATTGTAAAAAAATACGATCAATTAGGACTCAATGTTGATGACGATGAAACAGAAGACGATATTGAAGACGAGATCACTATGGCAATGATAGATGTCCTCAATGATATCAGATACAATGACATAAATGGAGAGCTTCGAGAAACTGTCATCGAGTTCTTCCTAATCTTAACAGGCCGATGACTCCGAGAACACTCTCTGCCCCGGTCAACTTTCTCTTCGACCAGAGTTCTGAGCGCGACCCCCTGATGGTACCTGCAATTACTTTGGCACACCCGAAAACACCATATTTCGAGAGTCAAGGTCATAATGGATATGCTGAGAGAAAGAAAAGGTAAAAAGTAATCCACAACTAATTTAAATTGACCTGCTTGAAGAACAGTTATGTCCGACCTCATGCTGATAGTTCTGGGGAACACTGAGATCGCAACCATACCATCGATATCCATGGCGGGAGCTTCTCCAGAGCTCACCAAATTCACTCCTCTGGCAGATGTAGAGTACATTATGATGGATAAGCCGGTGAGCATAGAAGAGATTCCCGTAACTCCTGAAGGGCACCCCACACCAGCCATAATAACCAAAGCCTGCTACCAACTGACAGATTTCTCTTGTATGGCGGTGAGAGGAGGGTCATACCTACCGCCTGCCCTCCCCCACATTTTTGTTTCAGAAGATGCTGGCAAAGATTTCCGTACAGAAAAAGCTGTACCAAACGCCAGCAACATAATAGAAAGAGCAAAATCGCTGGGAAGAGAATTGGACAAACTGGAATTGAATAAAATAGTGATCGGGGAGAGCACTCCGGGTGGGACCACTACAGCTCAGGCAGTATTAAGGGCTCTGGGGTACGATGCGAATACCAGCTCTGCCTCTCCTCAGAACCCTCAAGAAGTAAAAGATAAAGTAATTGGCGAAGGTTTCGAGAGGACAGGGATGATCGATCTTTCACAAAAACCATTGAGAGGTTTAGAGGAGTTTGGGGATCCCATGCTTGCTACAGTTTTGGGATTGTCTCTTGGTCTCAACAAAAAAGTGGTGCTGGCAGGTGGAACTCAATTGCTGGCGGTAGCTGCCATGCTCAAGGCTATGGGTGAAGACGTATCTAAAATTGAAATAGCTACCACAAAATACATCGTTGAGGACGGATCTGCCAGTTTCAAGGATACTGCAGAGCAAATCGGTGTAAATTACCATACCGCCATGCTCGACTTCAGCCACTCAAATTATAGAGGCCTAAGGGATTACGAGGAGGGCTACGTCAAAGAGGGAGCAGGAGCCGGGGGCAGTGTCTACATGGCCAAAAAGAAAGGATTTTCAGAGGACGATGTATTCCAAGAAGTTGAAAAGCTCTATCAAAGGTTGCAGGAAGAACATAAGGGATAAGATGGCCGAATTCTTTGTTGAAAAGAATTTTGTTAAATCTTTTGATGAAGAAATGCAGGCAATTGCTTCGTCAGCACATAACGGCGGATTCACCAAAGCCAATGGATTCTTCTTTATGTATGTGGATAAAGATTATTCTGGCGACCACAGAGAGGATTGCAATAGATTCGAAGAAAAGAATAGCCTTGAAAGACATGTGGGGTTCATGACAGCTGTGGATATACCTGAAGTCCTCAGTTACTCAAAAAGGGGTTGTGTAGAAGTCTATTTGACTGCCGGTGTCAACAACCCCAGTATCGCCGGAGAGACCAAATCCAGCGAGTTTCATGGATCCACTCCTGGAACTATAAACATTACCATCCTGATCAACGAGGAGTTAACTGTTAATGGGATGGTGAATGCTATAATGGTGGCTACAGAGGTGAAGACCAGGATCATGCTGGAGAAATACGATGCGACAGGCACAACAAGCGATGGAATAGGCGTTTTTAGCTATGAGGGTGACCTGGACTGGACAGGGACCGCCACAGAAACCGGCTACCACATCGGAAAAGCGGTGGACGAAGCTCTGAGGGATAGCCTCCAAAAGTGGGAGAACAGCCCCAGCTAAAACCAGAATGCTCTTTAAACGTTAATAGAGAATCAGGTCCAGCTCTTCTGCCCACTTATTGGCCACAGACAGATCTTTTTGGGAGTTAACATTGAAGGCAAGGTATGGATTTGAGAGCTTGAAGAGCTCTTCTTCTCTATGGGTTACGGTGTTTATACCTACAATGCATTTCCCCATGTAGATCTCTGGATCCACCTCTTGAGGGGTTTCCTCCTTTGGTACATACCCTGTCAAGCTTACCGGGTGATTTCTGAAGTATTCATCCATTTCTGTCAAGTCTTTACCGGTGATAAAGGGTATGTCACTGGCTACACTTAAGAATGGTCCATATTCTTTCAGCAACCACTCAGTGTCTTCCACATACCCCTTTCCCGGCGTCTCGATGATAGGAAGGTTGTTGCCCATGCAGAACTCTCTTGTCCTGGGGGTATGCCTGCTGACTGCGATATATGCTTCCTGACAGGCATTGTAGGCTCTCAGCAACAGGGGGGTTCCGTTCACTTTTAATACCGGCTTTTCTTCCCCCATTCTGGTGCTCCTACCACCTGCCATTATTATTTTGAGATGCATTTGATTCGTTATCTGAAGTTCACCATTTTAATTTATCTTATGTTATGTTATGTCCCCTCTCTCATTGTCTCCGAAAGAAAAATATAACTTCTAACAATCTATAATAATCAGCTATGAGAGCCGAGAGATACAGAGAAAAGATAGAGTACATCATTGAGGCGTTTGAACAGTTGCCACCCAAACCTGAACATCCTATAGAAGTAAGCGGGACTTTTTACAATTTACACACATCAATTGAGGCCGCTATGGACATTGCCGCTATGCTGGTTAAGGATTTGGGGAAGAGGGTTGAAGATGACTACCACAATATCGAGACCTTAAGAAGTATGGATATCATAGACAGCAACCTTTCAGATACGCTAAAAATGTGCAATGGACTCAGGAACTGGATAGTCCACAGGTATAATGGAGTTGACACAACCCTGGTTCTGGAGTCAATAGACGAGGTAAGAGATACTTTATTCACCTTTATAGAGAAGGTCGAAGGTGTTCTTGATGAGCTGGGATCGGATTAAAGAGGATCTAAAGCCATTGGCGGAGTATGAAGTTGTGGTTTTCGGCTCTTATGTCTCTGGAGAATATAGACAAGGCTCAGATATAGATATTGCTGTTATCACCAGAACCAGAGACGAGAGAAAGAATATATCGACTTTAAAGGAGTTATTCACCAGGGTGAGTTCAGTCTATGATCTCAGGATATTCGAGCTTCTCCCCCTCAAAGTTAAGGCATCAGTTATGGAGAACTATACTGTCGTCTTTGGTGATGAAGGTGAGATCTCAGAGTATTTTTACCACTGGAGAAAGTTATGGGATGACGTAAAGTATCGGATAAGCTACCACAAGAGCCATAAAGAGAAATTGATGGCTCTGGAGAGGGGTAAGAGAATCGCGGAGAAGTACAAATCTTAACTATGCCGAAAACTTAAATTGAGGATCTTCGCTCCAGTTTAGGCGATGACTGGAGTTTTGTAAAATTTATATATGAGGTATTTTCCTGAATAGATGAGGTTAAGCTGATGGCGTATATCCCTGGAGAGTGTTATCTTTGTGGTGGTGTTTACAGTAAGGGGGGAATGATAAACCACCTGAAGGCGTGCAAACAGAAAGAATCGGGTGGGAGAGGCAAAGGGAAGAACGGCAGGATTTTCCATCTTGTGGTTGACGGAATACAACTACCCGAATACTGGATGCACATTGAAGTGAGTGGTAGTGCAAAGCTCAAAGACGTTGACAACTTTCTGAGGGATATCTGGCTGGAATGTTGTGGGCATTTGAGCGCATTCACCATCGAGGGCATTCCCTACTTCTCTCAGGTAGTTGAGGTAGGAGATAGAGGTATGGACGTAACCCTGAACAAGCTGCTCAGTCCTGGTATGGAGTTCTTTTATCAGTACGACTTTGGAACTACCACAGAACTGGGCTTAAGGGTTGTTTCAGAAAGAGAAGGTAAACTGGACCAGAAGATCAGGGTTCTCGCCAGAAATAAACCTCCACAGGTAAACTGTGAGTGTGGGAGCGCTGCCAAGTGGGTGTGTGCAGTGTGTATCTGGGATGATGAAGGATGGCTTTGCGATAGCTGTGCTGAAGAACACGAGTGCGGTGAAGAAATGCTTCTGCCAGTGGTCAACTCTCCCCGGGTGGGAATGTGTGCCTACGGACTTGATCTCTAGCGATTTTATCAGGAATTGACTGTCCAAATCTTGTTCCCCGATCAAAAGGAAAAATTATTATTTCTGTTAGAGTATTGAGTATTGAAGGAAAATGAGTTCTGAAGAGATAGAAATTTTAAAGGAGAGAGCCATTAAGTTCCTCAAGAACGGTGAGCGTCTCCTTCAGGAAGAGGTTCTGGATATCGCAGCTTTCAACATTCAACAATTTGTAGAGCTCTACTTGAAATACAAGTTATTTTTGCTTGCAGGGGATTATCCCAAGACACACTCAATAAAGAGGCTTTTGAAGGATATTGGAAAGCTGGGTAAAAAGGAAACGGAATTGAGTAACTTTATGAGAGAGAATATTGATGGCATCTCCAATATAGAAAACGCTTATATCACATCCAGATATATCCCCTCTGATTTTGAAAGAGTAGAAGTGGAAAACATGCTGAAATTAAGCCAAAAAATTATGGAATTTGTGGATAAGTTATGAGCTTTTTCGATATCGTTGCCCAAACTGCTGAGGAGGAAAGAAAGTATTTTGAGAACTACATGGAATATGCCAAATTAATCAGAGAACTGGCTGAAGGTTTGCTTGGAAATGCAGAAGTTTATGTTTTTGGGTCGGTCGTTGAAGGGAAAAGCACTCCTGCAAGCGATATAGATATCCTTATCGTATCAGAAAACACGCCTCACAGACAGAGCGAAAGGGCTAAAGTCGTGGGAGAAATAATTAAGGCAATCGATATTTTCGCTCCTTTTGAGATCCATGTGATCAACTACAAAGAACTGAAGTGGTATGAGAGGTTCATAGGCAGAAAGATTGGGTTTTAAAGTAAGTCTTCATGATGGTATAGATAGAGCTCTCAATCCCAATCCCAACAAGAAGAAATAATAAATTCTATCTATAGCAGAGGGGATACAATGCCGAAAAAGAAAAATGTCCTCAACGAAATAAACGAAGAAGATGCGGAGGATATAACTGAGAGATCCGAAAACATGTTGAGAAAATATGTTAAAGAAGAAAGATAAACCTTATGAGATGTACTGGTCCGGTAGTTTAGATGACAGCAAAATCTGTCCCAAATGCGGAGCAGTGTTGGAAAACAAAAATCAAGCATACTTGGTTACTGTGAAGGTCGGAGAAGAGCAGGATTCATACGTTATGGGGGATCCCGATGCAGGATACTTCTGCATAAATTGTCCTGTAGCGGTTCTGGATGAAGATGTTTTTGAAGAAATGCTCAGGGCATCTATAGCGACTTATTACCCAAATGCACGTTCATTCGAATTCGCAGTTGCAGGTATAGTCGATTTCGATGCAGTTCCAGAAGATAAAAGAGATGAAGAATTAGGGACCGATGACAACCCTCTGCCGATAATACCTCTTAAAGAACAATTGATAGAGGATGTTGCTGATAAGAGGTTACCTATATCAGGGAAAATTGGCCGTAATGATCCCTGTCCTTGCGGTTCAGGGAAGAAGTATAAGAAATGTTGTGGCAAGTGGGCTTAATAAAATGATTAAAGAAGATGTACATATGGGTTAACACTCCCTTGTGAATATTGTGGTAAATAAGGACCATATCAAGATATGTTTTAAATTATAGACTGTAATATTTACGTTGAGATTGAATTTTATCCGAACTCTGAATAACAAACCATAAAACATAAAATCATAAAATAAACACAAACATGAAGTGTAGAAATGACCGGTAAACCACCATCTATTCAGGAATGGAAAGAACTCTACAATGCGGCAATAAAATTTAAGGAATTAGGGTGCTGGAACTGGATGGGGGATTCCGATATATTTGGAGTTCAAAATCCAGTGACCGGTGAGATCGGTTACTGCTGTGTAATGGGAAGACTGGGAGAACATTTTGCTCTGGCCGTTTATCTTGGCACCGAAGGGCTGGAAGGATATCTAAAAATTAAATCGGGAGTTTCTCCATCTTCTTGTGATGCACTTCATCTTCAAAAATGTTTGATGGCTTCATTTGAGGACAGAGAATTTTTGACCAGGGAAGACCTCCAGATAATTAAGACACTTGGTCTAAAATTCAGGGGGAGGAACTCATGGCCGCTATTCAGGAGCTATCTTCCAGGATATCATCCCTGGTATCTGTGCAGTGAAGAGGCAAGATACCTGACCATGGCTCTACAACAGGCAATCAACGTTTGTCTACGCTTTAAAGACAATCCTGAGATGCTTACCCTTACCACTGACAACCAATATTTGGTTCGAGTGCCTGAGTGGGAAGAGGGTAGTTTGAGGTGGAGAGATGAGTGGCTGGAGCCATTAAAGTCAGAGAATGAAGAGATTGATTCGGAACCTCTCGATGAGAACCGTATGGAGAGTATCAGAAGAATGGTTCCTCAGCAACCAAGAGTCTGGGAGATCGACTCATTTTATTCTCCCGATCCAGTAAGAGATAAAGAAGAAAGACCCTATTATCCTCACGTAATTTTATGGTTAGACCACTATTCCGGTCTTATCTTGAACTTTCATTTAGCAAAACCAGCAGAATACAGATCAGAGTTTGTGGAGCAGTTTTTGGAGTTCGCAGAAAATAACTTTCTCCCCAGAGAACTACTGACTAAAAAAGGGGAGACTTATGAACTACTGGAACCCATCACCTCCAGCCTGGGAATCAAACTGAGAAGAGTTGACAAATTACCTACATTAGAGGATGCCCGGGACAGTATGTTCGAGTACCTCAGGGGAAAATAAATTGGAGGGTGTAGTTATGATGTATGCGCCGTTTCACGAAAAGTTCCCGGTCTGAAGATACGTTGGATGGGGCGACATCTACTGAATACATACAACGTGGTGAACCAGATTACCATAAAGCAGAGGAAATTTACAAAATGGGACTGACCAAATGCATGGAATAATACCCCTAATAAAGTACTTGTGAATGCATTTGCAAGCTATTTATAAATAATTTGCGAGTATCAACCAGTAATCCGCAGAGAGGACGTCTATGGCTTACTTGGTTTCATGAAAGGTGGAAAATCTATACGGGATAATAATAACCAGGGATGAACTCTCTGAGGATCGAAATCATGCGAGGGTGCCAGCGGCTCTGTTCCTGCTTCTTGGATAGCCTTTACCTTTTTGGTTTCTTGTCCGTTGTAGAGTAGGATTCTTCATCGAATAATTCCAGAAACTTTAATTTATATAATCCCAATAAGAGGAAATAACAAATTCTACAACAGATGTGGTTATATGCCGAAAAAGAGAGATGTTCTTGATGAAATAAGCGAAGAAG